>NZ_DATNJW010000057.1:0-22440 GCF_035603715.1 Mycobacterium sp.
TGGTCGCCGACATCACCGCACCTCGGCGAGCGACCCGCGGCTGATCTCGGTCGAGATATCGCGATGGCTGACCCAACCGAGGAACCGTGTCAGCGCCCACGTCATCAAGCGGTCCGAGATGAGCGCGGCAGGCCGCAGCGCTGCCTCGCTGCGCGACACCTGCTGCATCGTCACCCAGGACACAGCTTTGACCTTGCGGCGCCGGGTTTTCTCGTACCTGCGCAGGGCGCTGCTGACATCGACGCCTTCGGGTAGATCTGACAGCGCTTTGCATAGCACCATCGTGTCCAGCAAAGCCTGATTGGTGCCCTGCGCGAGCGTGGGCGGCATCGTGTGCGCGGCATCGCCGAGCAATGTCACCGCACCGGTGCCGGCCCCGGGAATGGGGTGCCGAAAATGCGGAAACGGCGACGGGGCCAGATCGTCGTCGGTCAGAGTTGCGAGGACCTCATCGACCAGATCGGACCAGCCGGCGAAATGCGACCGGATCATTTCCATCGGTCGTTGCGGCCTGACAAAATCCGGCGACCAAGGCAGGTCGAACCACCACTGCAGAGCAGAACCGCCGGCGGGCCACAGGCCGAGATTTCCGTGCTCGCCGATCATCATCCTGGCGACATGCGGGTCGGGAATGCCGGGAAGGGTGACCAGGCCCTGCCAGCTGCACCATCCCGTCGACTTCGCAGCCGGCGCACCGACGACATTGCGGACAACCGAGTGCAAGCCGTCCGCGCCGATCAGCACATCCCCGTCGGCTGAGCTGCCGTCCTCGAAGTCGACCCGTACGCCGTTACCGTCATTCACGACCCGCGCGGCACGGGAATTGCAGCGGATGCGATCGACCGGAAAGCCGTTGAGCAGTCGTTCCAGCAGGATTCGACGCGGCACCATCCGAACCGACGCGCCCAGCCGGTTCACCATCGCGTCGAGGTCCATGGTGGCGAGCGGCCGGCCGGTGGATGTCATCACCCGCACGGCCGACAGCTGTTGACCGGCCCCGCTCATGTCGACACCGAGCTGGTCGAGAACCGTTGCGCCGTTGGACCAGATCGTCACGGCGCCGCCCCCGGCGGTCACGTTCGGGCGTTGGTCAAAGACGGTGACATCGTGTCCGTCGCGCAGCAATCCGCGGGCGACCGAAATGCCGCTCACACCCGCGCCGACAACCAGGATCCGGGATTTCAATAGACGGCCCGCCCTAGTCCTCTGCATGCCGCTCGTAGTCCCACCGCTCCAACCAGGCCTGGAGTCTCACCAGGCCGTACCCGAAGACGGGGGTGGCGACCCAGAAGTAGACCATCACCAGCGGACTCATCTCAAAACCCTTCTCAATCCCTATGCTCCTACCACGCGATACTTCGACGAAAGGTTCACCGCGGCGCCTAGCATCCCGGCCATGACGGACTTCGCGAATCTGCCCCCCGACGACCAGCAGGCGATCGGTAAGACGTTACTGACGCTGCTGGCGGGCTTCCGGAACCGCGACGCGGAGGCGCTGCACGCGGTGTATACCGATGACGCCGACTGGGTGAACGCCTTCGGCACGGTCAAACGCGGCCGCGACGAGATCGTCGATTATCTCAAGGGCCTATTCGCCGACGACAACTTCAACCGGGGCGAACCCGCGGGTCCGCCCGAGACCAGTTTCCGGGTGTTGACACCCGAGAACGTTCTGGTGTCTGCGCACCTGCGGATCAATGGTCAGGGGCTGGTCGGCGGCGGCACGCTCGACCGGGACATCTTCTCGCTGCGCGCACTGCAACGACAAACCGATGGATCGTGGTTGATCGTCTCGGAGATGTTCCAGGATGCGAATACCGAAACGACCTACGCGCAATGAGAAACTGGGCCGGTGAGCCTGGTGATCTCCGACCACGAGCGGGCCGCGCTGGCTGAGCTGGCACGGTTCCCGCTGTTCGCCGCGCTGACCGGCCGGCGATCGCGCCGGTTTCCGGTCGGCGGCAGGATCCCCGCTGGAGCCCTGGCCTACACCAGCCGACGGCCAGTTCAGCCGCTGTCGGAAGTCGAACGGGCGCTTATTATTTCGGTGACGGGCGGGGTTACCGGCTGGAATTTCGGGATCACACACCATCCCGGCTATGCGCCGTCGTTCCCGAACTACTCGGGCAGCGCGACAGGCCGGACCTTCCCATCGGCCGCGGGCTTCCACACCAGCCAGCTGTTTTTCACCGATGACACCGGCACCTACCTGCTACCCAGCCGCGACCAGCCGCCGCGCGAATTCGACAGCATCGAAGCGTGGATCAGCCACACCGCGAACTCTTACGTGCAGATCTCGGACACTCGCCTCGAACTGCCCCGCGAAGAGCCGTACATGGAGGGCCACAACACCTGGATCGGCAATCACCCGGGCAGCCTGCTGGCCTTCCCGGCAGCCGACCTCGCCGAACACCTGATGGAGAACCTGTGGTTCTTCGCGGCCAACGGCTACCCGATCACCGACGACATCAATAGCCGCAATATCCCTGATCTGGAACGCTTTTCATCGCTTTCACACGCCGACGACCCGCTTCCGCTGTCCTTCGTCGAGCAGTACACGATCACAGAGGCTAGTGCGGAACTTGCCATCGCAGCCAACAACGGGGTGCTGGCCTTGCAGGCGATGGGCCTCGGCGGGTGGACGTACGACGGGCTGGACCGGTTGTCCGTGCTGGGCGGATCCGGCGATCCGCGGGCGCCTGGGCTGGGTTTCGTCGCCGACAACGATGAGCGGTGGCCATTCCCCAATGTCACCGGGTTACCCGGCTATTTCGAGACGCTCAGCCCGCCGCACGTGCCGTCGATCGCTGCCGGGGTGGAGAAGCTGGTGGCTCGAAAGTTCAATCCCGGCGGGCCATTTCACCCCGACACGCCAGGGCCGTGGTCAGATAGCAGGAAGGTGCGTGGGTCGGCCCTACCGCCGGAAGGAATCCAAGAATTGGTGACCGCCGAGGCGTCCTACATCTACGACACCTTCGGCAAGCTGCCGGGCACGATGCCGACCGTTCACGTCCTGATGTACCTGCAGGCGCAACATCTCGACACGGATTTCTACGACGAATTATTCGGCCCTGGCGCCTATTTGGGTACCCACGCCGACCACCAGACCCGCTGGCACTGACGCTAGACCGGACTGTCCGCGTTGAGCCTGGTGCCCGCGGGCGCGTAGGTGTCTGGGTCGGCGACCTCCCAGTCCGCCCGCCAACTGGCCGGCGCATGGTTGAGCAGCGCTCCGGGCTCGAGCCATTCGTAAAGCTCTGCATAGGAACGCTGTTCGGTGGGTGACACCCGCTTGCGCAGCATGTGCGGATTGAGCATGGACAGTTCTGAGACGCCCATCGAGGCCATCATCCGCATCGCCTGCGCGACGGTGGCGCGCTGGTAGTTGTACACCCGTTCGCTCTTGTCCGCGACGTCGAGAGCACGGGCCCGATACGGATCCTGGGTGGCCACCCCGACGGGGCAGTGGTTGGTGTGGCACCGCTGCGATTGGATGCAGCCCGCGGCCATCATCATCGACCGGGCCGAGTTGGTGTAGTCGGCGCCTTGGATCAGCCGCTTGATGATGTCGTTGCCGGAGGCGACCTTGCCGCCGGCCCCGATTCGGATCCGATCCCGCAAACCGGTTCCCACCAACGCGTTGTGCACGATCATCAGACCGTCGGTGAGCGGAAGTCCGATGTTGTCTTCGTACTCCAGGGGCGCGGCAGCCGTACCGCCCTCGGCGCCGTCGACGATGATGAAGTCGGGCGTCACCCCTTCGGCCAGCATCGCTTTGCACGTCGCCAGCACGTCGATCCGTGAGCCGACACACAGCTTGAAGCCAATCGGTTTGCCGTCGGCCAGTTCACGCAACCGCGCGACGAACCGGATCAGTTCGCGCGGGGTGTGGAACGCCGAGTGCGCGGCCGGGCTGACGCATTTCTCGCCGACCGGCACTCCGCGGTAGTCGGCGATCTCCTGGGTGACCTTGGCGGCGGGCAGCACGCCGCCAATGCCGGGTTTGGCGCCTTGGCTCAACTTGATCGAGATGCATTTCACCAGCGGATGAACGGCTTTGGCGCGGAACATCTCTGGATCGAATGTGCCCTCATTGGTGCGGGCACCGAAGTAACCCGAGCCGATTTCCCAGATCACGTCGGCGCCACCAAGGTGATACGGAGTCAGCCCACCTTCCCCAGTGTCGTGGGCGAAGCCACCCCGGCGGGCGCCGTTGTTCAGGGCGCGTAGCGCGTTGGCGGACAACGCCCCGAAGCTCATCGCTGAGACGTTCATCAGCGCCATGTCGTAAGGCTGCGTGCAATCCGGTCCGCCGACGCGCACCCGGAACGGCTCGGCGGGCGGCTCGACCGGCCGCGCCGAATGAACCAGATACTCGTAGCCGAGCTGGTCGATGTCGCGCTCGGTCCCGAAAGCCAGCTCGGCCGCAGTTCCCTTGGACCGTTCGTAGATCAACGATCGAACGTCGCGGTCGAAGGGGCGTCCGTCGAAGTTCCGCTCGATGAAGTACTGCTGTATCTCGGGCCGCAGCGCCTCCAGCAGGAAACGCAGATGCCCGAGGACCGGATAGTTCCTCAGCACCGAGTGCTGACGCTGAACGAGGTCGTAGACGCCGATCACCGCCACCACCGCGACGAGCGCAGCGGGGATCCACCAGACCCAGGTCAGGAGGATCGCCGGAATCACCAGCGCCGCGGCAAGGACCGTCACCAGAGCGACAGACACAAAACGGATCAATGCAGCCCGCCTCCCGCGACCGAATGTTCACCGCGAGCGTAGCGGGTAGCAACAAACCAAGCCGCAGGCCGCGGCACCTCAGTAATTGACGCGAAAGCCGCCGATCAGCGTGATCGTGTTCCCGTCCGGGTCGCTGAGCGCCGACAGGCGCACGCCCTTGTTGGCGTCGACGATCTCGCCGGGTTCGAGACCACGCCGTTTCAGGTCGTCGATGTGGGCATCGAGATCCTGGACCGCGACGTTGACGAATGTGAAGCCGGCACACCGGTCGTTGTCGAACACCTGCACCCATCCGCCGGGAACGACTTGCCACTCCACCACTGTGGGCATCGGGTTGTTGTCGGGTGCCCGCCCGAACAACGCCTCGTACCAGCGACGACTTTTGTCCAGGTCGCTCACCGGCACCGCCGCCAATACATGCTCGATTGCCATGTTCTCCCCTTCGATAGCTTCATAGGGGCAGACCCGTGGGGCGGGCCGGAGTCATCGCGCTACAGCCAGGTGTCCTGGGTGGTCGTGGTGAGAAACGCTTCCAAGTCGTCGCGCCACTGCGCGGGCGTGGTCTTGTCCGGCTCGATGCCGGTGTAGTCCCCGCGATAGAACAGCAGGGGCCGCGGCTTGATCTTCGGCACTTCGGACAGCGACTTCACCGCGCCGAACACCACGAAGTGATCGCCGCCGTCGTGCACCGAGGCCACCGTACAGTCGATGTAGGCCAGCGACCCGTCGATGACCGGTGAACCGAGTTCTGAAGGCGCCCAGTCAATCCCGGCGAATTTGTCCGGTTCCTTCGAGCCGAAGCGGGCCGAGACGTGCTGCTGGCTCTCGGTCAACACGTTGACGCAGAAATTCCCGCTGGCCTCGATCGCCTTCCAGGACCGCGACACCTTGGTCGGGCAGAACAGCACCAGCGGAGGGTCTAGTGACAGCGCCGCAAAGGATTGGCAGGCGAAACCGACCGGCACGTCGTCGTGCACGGTGGTGATGATCGTGATTCCGGTGCAGAACTGACCCAACACACTGCGGAAGGCGCGGGCGTCGATCTGCTCGGACATTACTTGAAGCCGACGCTGAAGTCGTGCCCCCAGAGGCTGATCGCGGTGCTCTCTCGGGCAACCCAGTCGACGTCGTCGACTTTTCTTCCCTCGCAGCCGAATTCAACGTCGAACCCGCCGGGTGTCTTCATGTAGAACGACAGCATCAGATCGTTGACGTGGCGGCCCAGGGTGGCCGACATCGGCACCTTGCGCCGTAGCGCCCGGTCCAGGCACAGCCCCACGTCGTCGGCTTCTTGCACCTCGACCATCAGGTGCACGATGCCGCTGGGGGTCTGCCCGGGCATGAAGGCCAGGCTGTGGTGACGGGGGTTGCAGCCCAGGAACCGCAGCCAGGCCGGCGGCCCGTCGGCGGGCCGGCCGACCACCTGGGGCGGCAGTCGCATCGAGTCACGCAGCTTGAAGTCCAGCACGTCGCGGTAGAAGTGCAGTGTCTCAACGTCGTCGCGCGTGGTGAGCACCACGTGCCCCAGGCCCTGCTCACCTGTGACGAACTTGTGCCCGTACGGGCTGACGACCCGGCGGTGTTCGAGTGCGGCGCCGTGGAAGACCTCCAAACCGTTGCCCGAGGGATCGGAGAATTTGATCATCTCGTCGACGCGACGGTCGGCCAACTCGGCGGCGGTGGCCTCCTTGTACGGCGTGCCCTCGACATCGAGCCGGTTGCGGATCTCTTGCAGGCCTTCGGCATTCGCGCATTCCCAACCGGCCTCGGAGAGCCGGTCATGCTCACCCGGCACGATCACCAGGCGGGCCGGGAAGTCGTCCATCCGCAGGTAAAGGGCACCCTCGGTGCTGCCCTTGCCCTCGACCATGCCGAGGACCTTCAGGCCGTAGTCGCGCCAGGCTTGCATGTCGGTGGCTTCGATGCGCAGGTAGCCAAGTGAACGGATGCTCATCACGCACCTCCTAGGAAGTCGATGGTCAGCTTGTTGAATTCGTCGAACTTCTCCACCTGTGCCCAATGCCCACACTGGCCGAAAATGTGTAGCTGCGCACGGGGAATCGTCTTGAGCGCCACCAGAGCACCGTCGATCGGGTTGACCCGGTCCTCGCGGCCCCAGATCAGCAGCACCGGCTGACGCAGTTTGTAGACCTCGCGCCACATCATGCCGAGCTCGAAGTCCGCTCCGGAGAACGACATCCCCATCGCTCGGGTGGCCGTCAGCGACTCGGGCGTGGAGGCCAGTTCGAAACGCTGGTCGATCAGCTCCGGGGTGATCAATTTCTGGTCGTGGACCATGACCCGAAGGAACGCCTCGAGATTCTCCCGGGTCGGCTCGATCGAGAACTTGCCCAGCCGCTTGACGCCCTCGGTGGGGTCGGGGGCGAACAGGTTGACGCTCAGCCCGCCCGGACCCATCAGCACCAGCTTGCCGGCCTTGTCCGGGTAGTCCAGCGCGAACCGGACCGCGGTGCCGCCGCCCAGCGAATTGCCGACCAGCGGAACACGTCCCAGGCCCAGGTGGTCGAAAAGACCCTTCAGCGCCCTGGCCGCGTAGTGGTTGAATTGCCCGTGCTCGGCGCGTTTGTCGGAGTGACCGTAGCCGGGCTGGTCGACGGCCAGCACATGAAAGCGCTGCGCCAGCACCGGAATGTTGCGGGAGAAGTTCGTCCAGCTCGCCGCGCCGGGTCCGCCGCCGTGCAGCAGCACAATCGTCTGCTCTTTGCCGACGCCCGCCTCGTGGTAGTGCAGCTTGAGCGGACCGTCGACGTCGACCTCGACGAACCGCGAGGTGGACTCGAAGGTGAGTTCTTCCGTCGCCGTCATCAGACCATGGTGTCGCCGGGCGGCAGCCCGAACTCGTGGTTACCGAAGATCTGGTAAGCCCGCTCGGGGTCGTTGGCCGCGTGCACCCGCCCGGCGTGCGCATCGCGCCAGAAGCGTTGCACCGGTGCGTCATTGGCCAGCGCCGTGGCACCGGAAGCCTCGAACAGCCGGTCGACCGAGGCGATGGACCGTCCGGTGGCGCGCACCTGGTCGCGACGGGCGCGGGCACGCAGTTCGAACGGAATCTCCTTGCCCGCCGACAGCAACGCGTACTCATCGCTGACGTTGCCGATCAACTGTCGCCACGCGGCGTCGATGTCGCTGGCCGCCTCGGCGATGCGGACCTTGGCGAACGGATCATCCTTGGCCTTCTCGCCGGCGAACGCCGCACGCACCCGCTTGCCCTGGTGCTCAACGTGCGCGTCGTAGGCGCCGTATGCCATGCCGACGATCGGCGCCGAGATGGTCGTGGGATGCATTGTGCCCCAAGGCATCTTGTAGACAGGGGCGGTGTTGTTCTGGTAACCGCCGGCGGTGCCGTCGTTCATCTGCTTATAGGACAGGAACCGGTGCCGCGGCACGAACACGTCCTTGACGACGACGGTGTTGCTGCCGGTGCCCTTCAGGCCCACCACGTGCCAGACGTCGTCGATGCGGTACTCGGTGCGCGGGATCAGGAAGCTGCCGAAGTCGACCGGCCGGCCGTCCTTGATCACCGGACCACCCAAGAAAGCCCACGTGGCGTGGTCACACCCCGACGACCAGTTCCACGAGCCGCTGACCAGGTAGCCGCCGTCGACGACGGTGCCCGCGCCCATCGGCGCGTAGGACGACGAGACACGCACTGCTGTGTCGTCGCCCCAGACCTCGTCCTGGGCCTGCTGGTCGAACAGCGCCAAGTGCCAGTTGTGCACACCGATGATCGAGCTGACCCAGCCGGTGGAACCGCACGCGCTGGCCAGTCGGCGGACCGCCTCGTAGAACACCGCGGGGTCGCACTCCAGGCCACCCCATTGCTGGGGCTGCAGCAACTTGAAGAAGCCGATCTCCTGAAGCTCGCTGACCGTGGCGTCCGGCAGTCGGCGCAGGTCCTCAGTTTCCTGGGCGCGCTGCCGCAGCTTGGGCAGTAATTCGTCGATGCTGTCTAGGACCGACTGGGCGTCACGTTGTTGAATGGACGTCACTGGTTCCTCCAAAGGTGGCTTACGTAGACAAAGACTAGAACACGTTCCGATTCGTGTCGAGCAGCGTGTTCCTGCGGCTGGTAGCGATACTGATCGACCTTTCTGTAACCTGTTCTAGTTATGACAAAAGGAAGGGCGGGGTTGTGACGGGCACAATTCCCGATGAGCCGCTCGGCAGCCACGTTCTCGAACTGGAGATAGCCGACGTCGTCACCGAGACCGAGGACGCACGCTCGCTGGTGTTCACGGTGCCCGATGGCGCTCAGATACCGGCGGAGCGGCTGCGCTATGCCCCCGGCCAGTTCCTGACGCTGCGGGTGCCCAGCGACCGCACCGGCTCGGTCGCCCGCTGCTATTCGCTGTGCAGCTCGCCGTTCACCGACGAGGCGATGACCGTCACCGTAAAACGGGACAAGGACGGCTACGCGTCGAACTGGCTGTGCGACCACGCTCACGCCGGGATGCGGATTCACGTGCTGGCGCCGTCGGGCACATTCGTACCCAAAACCCTCGACGACGACTTCCTGCTGCTGTCCGCCGGCAGTGGAATCACGCCGATCATGTCGATCTGCAAGTCGGCGCTATCCGAAGGTGGCGGGCAGGTGGTGTTGGTCTACGCCAACCGCGACGAGCGGTCGGTGATCTTCGCCGACGCGCTACGCGAACTCACGGCGAAGTATCCCGACCGGCTGACCGTCGTGCATTGGCTGGAGTCACTGCAGGGGTTGCCGTCGGCCACCGCGCTGGCCGAACTGGCCGCCCCGTTTACCGACCGGCAGGCGTTCATCTGCGGGCCGGGGCCGTTCATGGAAGCTGCCCGCGAGGCGCTCGACACCCTGAAAGTGCCTGCGGCGCAAGTACATCTCGAGGTGTTTAAGTCGCTGGACAGCGACCCGTTCGCCGCGGTCAAGATCGAGGACGATGGCGACGAGCCCCCGGCCACCGCGGTCGTCGAACTCGACGGCCAGACCCACACCGTGACGTGGCCCCGCAAGGCGAAGCTGCTCGACGTGCTGCTGGACGCCGGCCTGGATGCGCCGTTCTCGTGCCGCGAGGGCCACTGCGGCGCCTGCGCCACCACCCTGCGCAACGGCAAGGTCAGCATGGAGGTCAACGATGTGCTGGAGCAGCAGGACCTCGACGACGGGCTGATCCTGGCCTGCCAGTCGCACCCGGATACCGATTCGGTCGAAGTCACCTACGACGAATAGCTGCAGCGTAGGTTCTGCTCAGGCTAGCGAGAGGATGCGGGATGAAACGGCTGGTGACAGCACTGGCAGGCGTCGGTGTGACGCTGGCGCTGACGCCGCCGGCGCTTGCTCCGGCAGCCAGCAACACCGCCACCTCACTGATACCCCTCAATGACGGCAGCCAGCTGGAAACCCGCGCCACGCTCGACTGCCACAGCGCGAACGGCAGTTGCGACTTCACCGTCGCCGCGGACCGCAGGACCGGCGATGCCGTCGACGGATTCCCGCACGACCTCTGGTCGCGGCAAAGCACCGACATCCGCTCGATGGACCGCACGCTGTACCTCGACGTGCACGCCACCGCGCAATACGACCGGGTGTTCAAAGAAGGCGGGAACGACAACGTCACCACGATCTACATGGGCGAGGGACCGCTGGAGAAGTATCAGACCACCGGGCGGATCGACGCGACCGATTGGCACACCGGCCAGTCCCGTACCAATGTGCCGGTCATCATGTGCACACACATCCAGGTGGTCTACGGCGGAAACAACATCACCTCGCCGAGCACCTGCGCGCAGGCCACCTTCTCCTGAAATCGCTGCGTCTTCAACGGGACTCGAGAAAGGTGATCACCGCTCGAACCCGGCGGTGATCGTCGGCGGTTTCAGGCAAGTTCAGCTTGCTCAGGATGCTTCGCACATGCTTCTCGACGGTGCCTTCGGTGAGCCACAGTTGACGGGCGATGCCCGCGTTGGTGCGACCCTCCGCCATCAGGGCCAACACCTCATGTTCGCGCGGACTGAGAACAGCGAGCGGATCTTCGCGTCGGCGGCCGGAAACCAAATCCTGGATGAGGGCCGGATCGATTACTGAGCCGCCGTGAGCGATCCGCTGTAGCGAGTCGATGAATTCCGCCACATCGGTCACCCGACTCTTGAGCAGATAACCGATGGCATGACCGCTGGACAAAAGCTCCACCGCATGCTCGACCTCGACATGCGCCGACAAAACCAAAATGCCGATATCGGGCAACTCACCCCGGATGACTCCTGCCACGTCAAGACCTTCGGTGGTGTTGGTCGGCGGCATACGGATGTCGACGACAAGCAAGTCCGGGTTTTCCGCACGGACCAGGGCGAGGGTTTCGGTGGCATTGCCGGTCTGGCCGACAACGATGAATCCGGAGCGCCCGAGCAGGCTCGACAGCCCTTCCCGTAAAAGGACGTCGTCGTCAGCCACGATCACGCGTAGAGCGTCGCTCTTGCCGGCGTCCACACCCATGCGGCCCCGTCCTCTCGGCCATTCGACCGATCACATCTTGCTACGGACGCACCGGGAAAGTCACTGACCGCAACGATTGACCGGTTAGCCGGTGCTGTACGCCCAGTAGTCATAGGCGCCGGGCACCGGGCAAAGGTCGTGGTATGCGGCCAGCACGAAATGAGCGGCTTCGTCGGTGGTCAGCTGTGGATAGTCGCGCACCAGGCCCGCGGCCACCTGAGTGCCCTGGGCATGCTGATTCCACAGTTGCCAGCACACGTTGTAGCCGTCTTCCAGCATCGCCGGATCCGTTCCGGTGACGCCCGCCGCCCGTGCCGCGGCCAAGAAGTTCTGAGGTGTGGGGGGTTGCGACACCGGGCTGGCGCCAGCCGGCGCCGCCAGGCCCACGGCAATGGCGGCTCCAGCGGCTCCGACGAGGACCTTGGCCAACCTCAGTGGATTGGTTATCCGGTTAGTGTTCATATCTGTTGTCTTCCTTTAATTTTGGTGTTTTGACAAAGTCGTGGCCAAGGTTGACTGTTCGGCTGGATTTGTGCGTGCTCCGCCATGGGCGTACGCGCCCGGTCCAAGCCCGATCAGAGACATCCAGAAAGCGACGGTGATCGCGACCAATAAAGCGGTGGCAAAGAGGTGCCGAAACAGCTGCCTGCGGTGGGGGTTTCCGGCTTGAAGGCGCAATGACTGATGCCCGCGATCGACATGGTCACCGGATCCACCCGCCGGAAATTCGGCCATCTTCGGTTGCCGTACCGCGGAATTCAGCTGCGTTGACGGTATTTCGTACGCGTAGCTCTTCATAGCTGTCAGCGTCGCGCGGTATGCGCAGAAAGTCTTCGCGGCTAACGCCCAATGACCATCCCGGTTAGCAGCAGTTTGCCACTACCGGCTAGCTGCAATGAGCTCGGCGGTGAGTAGCGCACATCACAAAGAAAGGCGTGAGACTGGTGAATTACTTGCTTTTACCGAGGCGACCGAGGGCTGCAGTGATCGCACTGACGGAAAGCGCTGACTTGGCGAGGAAACCTGTGGCGGGGCTGGTTTCGATCATGTCCGTCAGGTCGGGCTCGGCGTGGGTAGAGATCAGTATGACCGGGGCCGTTGCCGCGCCGTCGATCTCGTGAAGCGCCTCCGCGAGATCGAAGCCGCTTTCTTCTCCGATATTCACATCGACGAGTGTTACGTCAGGTCGCAGCTCTTGGACGGACCGGAGCCCGTCCGCGTTCGTCGATGCCACACCTACAACGCGCGCTCCCTGGTGTTCAAGCAGCCGTCTCGCCGAGTCGAGGAATTCCGGGTTGTCGTCCACGATGACCACCCGGATCGACTTAACTGGTGACTCCACAGCACCATTGTGGCCACGGACGCGGCCAGCCGGCATTCCCGCTAGCATCCATGTTCACGTCTCGAGCGGCACTAGTTCGCTGGACTGCCCATTGGGCGACTTGTCGGGCCCGAGGGGAATATTCACCACTAGCGACGTGCCGTCGCCGAGACGACTCGTAATGGCGACCTGACCTCCAAGGGCCTCAACCCGGTCCACCAAGCCGATGAGTCCAGACCCGTTGCGAGTGTCGGCTCCCCCAATCCCGTCGTCGCGAATCGAAAGACAAAGCTTGTCGTCCTCGGCTTTGACGGCTAGCTGCACCAGGGACGCCTCTGCATGCTTCGCGACATTCGTAAGTGCCTCTGCCACAACGTAATACCCCGCCACCTCGACATGATCAGGTAAGCGCCTGGGTACCGCTACATCCAGTTCCACCGGCACCGCGCACCGGCGCGCGAGTGTCTTCAGCGTCGGTCCGAGGCCTCCTCGTGACAGGATCGCCGGATGAATACCGCGGGCGAACTCCCGTAGTTCGTCCGAGACACCGACCAAACCGGTGACGACATCGGAAATCTGTTCGTGCAGCGTCGGCTGGTCGGGCGAGACGGACTCCTCTGCCAGGCGCAGCTTGAGTCCCAGTGAGATCAGGCGCTGTTGAGCACCGTCATGCAAATCCCGTTCGATGCGCCGCCGTGTCTCGTCAGCGGCCGCGACGATCCGCGCTCGTGACGCTGTCAGTTCCGCACGCGCATTGGCATTTGCAATCGCAACGGTGATGAGGTCGGCGAAGTCGCTGACGCGTTGTTCCGCGCTGGACGGAAAGGCGTCGGATCGAGACGAACCGGCGATGGCAGCTCCCCAGACCTGGCCGCCGGCCACGATCGGAGCTCCGACGGCTGAACGCAAACCCAACGCCCGGATGCGCGCCGCTGCCGATCCGGGAGCGTAGTCGTGGCTATCCATTCGTGCCACGCGGCCGGTTCGCCACACCCTTGCCGCAACACTCTCGCCGTCGAGCGAAAATCTCTCGCCCACAGGCATTTTCCGAAGACCCGGCTCGTCGGCCGCTGCAAGTAACAGAGCCGTGCCGTCAGGCTCGTAGCGGAACAACGCCGCGTTTTGGACATCGAGACAAATAGCTAACTCCGCAACCACGGCTGAGAACACTTCCGATGGCGGAACGTTGCGCGCGACCAACGTCGCCACCCGGCGCAGCGCGGCCTGTTGCCGTGCGGCGAGATCGGCTTCGTGTCGGCGCCGATCGGCTTCGATGGCGCTTGCTCGGGCCAATCCGGCCAAACTATTGCACAACACCGCGACGACGAAAAAGACGCCGACGACGACCCAGTTCTCCAGCTGGTAGAGAACAAAGCCGTCCGGCCAGTGCCGGCAATAGTCGAAGGCCACGGCGCTGGCCAGTGCGGTGATCGCCGCTAATCCGAACCCCCAGACCGTTCCGACCAGCAGCACCCCCAGCAGGTACACCGTGCCGAACGCCATGGTCGGAGCAAAGTATTTGAGCACAACGACAAGGGCGGTCTCGACGGCGATCAACGCCGCAGCCGCGATGAGGCCTTGCCAGAGCGGCGGAGGGGTCGGCCGCACGAGCCGCGGCATGATCCGCTTGCCCAGGCGTCTCGGTCGGTCGCTCGTGGCCTGAGCGATCCGCTGCTCTGTCACATGATCGGCGTAGCACGCGCGATGGTTCTGCCGCAATATTGTCGGCGAAGTGCCGACAAAGCCTCCAGCTAGCCGTAACCAAAGGTTCCGGTTAGCTGCAATCCCAGTGTGGTGTCAGCCGCAATGGCACCGGTTCCCCTGGCCGCAATCATCGAGGCATGACTACAACAGCCCAACACCCCACAGCACACACGAATGGCGGTAGCCGGCGGCGCGCGGACCAGGTGCGCGTCTTCCAACCGCCACAGCGGCTTGTGCAGAACCTCCAACTGATCCTTGTCGACCTCATCGAGCTCCATTTGCAGGGCAAGCAGGCCCACTGGAACGTCATCGGTGCAAATTTCCGCGACTTACATCTTCAGCTCGACGAATTGGTCGACTTCGCCCGCGAAGCCAGCGACACCATCGCCGAGCGGATGCGCGCGCTCGACGCGGTGCCGGACGGCCGGTCGGACACGATAGTCGCCACTACCAGCCTGCCCCGCTTTCCAGCCAACGAGCAAAGCAGCACGGACGTCGTCAGCCGCATCACGACGCGGATCTATGCGACGGTCAACACCATGCGCACCGTGCATGACGCGGTTGATTCCGACGACCCCACCACGGCGGACATCCTGCATGCGCAGATCAACGCATTGGAAAAGCTTGCGTGGCTGATCAAATCGGAGAACCGCAGAGCCTAGGCTCGCGTCAAAGCTTCTGCGACAACACGTTTGCGAACGTGTGGGTGTCACCCGGCCAGCGGGCTGACACATAGGAACCGTCGTCGACGACGAATGCCGGGCGTGAATCGGTCGCGGTGTCGCGGGTCATCCCCGAGGTCTTCATCCGCCAGTGCGGCGACCCCCGCTCGACATCGCAAAAATCCCCGGGCGTTTTCAGGGCACGGGTGACTTCGGACTGCACCGACATGTATCCCGAGGGCTGGCCGCGTTGCTCGCGGTAGGTGCGGTAGTAGTCGCGGTCCCAGAACCGGGTGAGCCGGGTCAGATTCCACGCGGTGCGCTCCAACGCCCAAGTCAGCGCGGTAGTGCGGCGCCCGTACAGCACTGAATGACCGGTCTTGGGGTCAACGCTGCGGGCGGCCAGCAGCACACCGTGGCAGATCGCGCCCACAACCAAGCCGCGTCCAAACGCGTCGACGACCAGCCGGTGCAGGGCCTCGCTGTCGATGTAGGAGCGCATGCCGCGGGCGCGATGTCCCCCGGGCAGCAGCAGCCCGTCGATCCCGTCGAGTGTGGCTTCCGCCCAGCTGGACGGGTTCTGGTATTCGGGTGAGCTCAGCATCTCGCGGTGGGCACCGCGCGCGTCCTTGTTGGCCCGCAGCGCTCGCCCCACGACGGTGATCGCGCCCAATACCGGTAGCGCCGACCAGATGTCCAAGCCGCGGCCGGTGACCATGATGTCGTCGGCGATTCCGGGTGCACCGCTTTCGGTGGCGAAGACGACCTGGTGGCCGTTGGCGCGCAGCACTTGCCAACTGACCGCGACCTCGGTCGGGTCGAAGTCGCGGTCCGGAATCGGAATCAGCACGGTACCCATCGGTAGTGCCTGAGCTTACGGCCTGCGCCCCTCGACTATCCGCCGATCCCGTTATCGAGACCGAGATGGGTGATGAAATACCAAGGGACGCCGAGCAGCTGGACTCCGGCGACGAGCACCACGGCGGTCGAGGCGGCGAGCAATCCAATGGCACGCATCCGGGTGCCGATCGGGGAGAAGGCAAGCACCAGAAATAGCGGAACGAAACCGAACTCCACCCACATGAGGATCCGTTTGGGCGTCTCGACCGCTTTGTCATAGTCGGTGAGATGGCTGTCGGGAAAGCCGGTCAGGTACAGATCCCAGGCCGCTAGGAGGGTTAGCCCCAGCGCGGCGAGGGCGGCTACCACGCAGGCGACGATGACAAGGGCCCTCATGGGCACAGCATATGAACATGGCATGCCCCCGTGCGACTTTGAGCCCTACAGCCCTTTGGCTTGGGCGAGGAACCGACGCACGTCGCGCGGGTGTCGCAGGACGTGGAGATCGGCATCGCGGGCATGGGCCGCTACCGCTGCCATCACGCGGGGAAGACTGCGGCGCCGATAGGTTACCAGCCAGCGCCAGAACACCAGGTTCTCGTGAGATCTCCGCGCGGCTCGCCACGCGCAACGCCACAGGGGGAAGTTGAGCAGGACGACGGTGTCGGCTGCCCGCAGGCGCACATCTGGCGCGTCGTAGGGCCCGAGGTCGCCGTCGAGAATCCACCGTTCTGCGCTTATCAGATTGCGCTGCAGCGCCTTCCACTGTTCCATCGGCAGCGGGTTGAGATCACGTGACCAGAAGTGCTCATCGAGCTCGATCACCGGCAACCCGGTCAACGCTCCGAGTCGGGCGGCCAGCATGGACTTGCCCGCGCCGCCACGTCCGAGCACGACGACCCGGTTCACCGGCACTTACCGCGGCAGGCCCAATAGCCGTTCGCCGGCCAGCGTGAGCAGGATCTGCTCGGTGCCGCCGGCGATGGTCAGGCAACGGGTGTTGAGGAAATCCTTGACTCGCTTGTCGAAGGCGATGCCGGATCCCTCGCTGAGATCCATCCGGAATTCGGCCAGCGCCTGCCGATATCGCACGCCAATGAGTTTGCGCACACTGGATTGGGCGCCGGGGTCTTGGCCGCCCACCGCGAGCTGCGCGATGCGCTGGTCGAGCAGCGAGCCGACCTGCGCGGTGATGATCAACCGTGCCAACTGATCTTGTTGCGCGACATCGAGATTCGCCTTGGCAGCTTCGGCCAGCAGCTCCTCCATCGGATTGCCCAGCGCCGTACCTGCGGCCATCGCGACCCGCTCGTTGGCCAGCGTGGTACGCGCCAGCCGCCAGCCGTCGTTGACCGTCCCGACCACCATCTCGTCGGGAACGAACACCCCGTCGAGGAACACCTCGTTGAACAACGCGTCGCCGGTGATTTCGCGCAGCGGCCGGATCAGGATGCCGGGCGAACTCATGTCGATCAGGAAGTAGGTGATCCCTTTGTGTTTCGGAGCGTCGGGGTCGGTGCGAGCCAGGCAGACACCCCACTGCGCGTCGTGCGCCCTGGATGTCCACACTTTCTGTCCGGTCAGCTCCCATCCGCCGTCGACCCGCGCCGCTTTGGTACGCAGCGACGCCAGGTCCGAGCCGGCTTCTGGCTCGGAAAACAGTTGACACCAAAGGATTTCGCCGCTCAGGGTGCCCGGAACGAAACGCTCCACTTGCTCAGGCGTGCCGTGCTCGAGGATGGTCGGTGCCGCCCACCAGCCGATCACCAGGTCAGGCCGGATCACCCCCGCCGACGACATCTCCTGATCGACCAGCAGCTGCTCGGCCGGTCCGGCGCCGCGCCCGTACGGCGCGGGCCAGTGCGGCGCCAACAGCCCCGCCTCGGCGAGCTTCGCCTGACGCTTGTCATCGGGCAGCGAGGCGACATCGGCAACCGCGTCGGCGATCTCGGGGCGCAGGTCGGCGACATCGCTCAGGTCGATGCTGAGGTCACGGCGTACGCCGGCCGAGGTCAGCTCGGCAGTTCGGCGCAGCCAGCGTGCGGGCCCCCCGAGGAACTGCCCGATCCCGTAGGCCCGGCGCAGATAGAGATGTGCGTCGTGTTCCCAGGTGATTCCGATGCCGCCGAGCACCTGGATGCAGTCCTTGGCGTTGGCCTTGGCGGCGTCGATCCCGACGCCTGCGGCGATCGCGGCGGCGATGGACAGCTGGCGATGATCCCCGTCGTTGGCGGCGCGGGCGGCATCGGCGGCGGCGACCGCCACCTGCTCTGTGCGGCAAAGCATCTCGGCGCACAGGTGTTTGATCGCCTGGAAGCTGCCGATCGGTTTGCCGAACTGCTCGCGCACCTTGGCGTAGGCGACGGCGGTGTCGAGCGTCCACCGGGTGATCCCCGCGGCTTCGGCGGACAGCACGGTGGCGGTCAGGTCGGTCACCCAGTCTGCGGGGGCATCCAGCACGCTGGCCGGCGCAGACGTGAACACGGCGCGAGCCAGCGGCCGGGAGAAGTCGCTGGCCTGCAGCGCCTCGACCGCCACGCCCTCGGCAGTCGCGTCGACGAGCAGCCACCTGTCGCCGGCCGGTACCAACAGCAGACCGTCGACGACTCCGCCGAGCACGAACGGCACCGTGCCCGAGGCCCGCGATGCCGCCGCGTCGAATTCCACGTCACTGCGTAGTGCGACTCCGGCGGTGCGCTCCCCCGCGGCGAGAGCCTCGCGCAACTGCGGGTCGGACACCACGAGAGTGGCCAGCGCGGTGGTCGCGACCGGGCCTGGCACCAGGGCCCTGGCGGCCTCTTCGATCATTGCCGACAGGTCTTCGATGCTGCCGCCGGCCCCGCCGCACTCCTCGGGGACCGCGACGCCGAACAAGCCCAGCTCGGCCAGGCGAGCGAAGACCGGCTGCCAGGCGTTCGGCTCACCCTGCTCGATATCCCTGACCGCTGCGCTCGACCCGGACCCGGTCGCCCAGTCGCGCACCAACTCCCGCGCCGCAAACTGTTCGTCGGTGATGGTCGTGGCCACCTGAACTCCTCGATCGACCGGAAAAGGCGCTGCCGAGACGCAACGCACAGCACTAGAACGTGTTCTAATAGTGCCAGTGTTCGATCGTCAAGTCGAATGCCATCGCAGCAGGACATCCCGGTGTCCCGGCGGCACGGAGGTGGGAGATTCGCGCTCGGCATGCGTATCGTTTCGAGCGAGGACGCGAGAAAAGGAGTTGTCCGTCAGATGTCGTCGCCAGCGAACTCCAACTCGGGGCAACCGTCGAGTTCGGCCCCGGCGCAACCTCGTGAGGTGATGAACGTGGCGGTACTGGCCGAGTCGGAACTCGGTTCCGAAGCACAGCGGGAACGTCGCAAGCGGATTCTGGACGCGACCATGGCCATCGCCTCCAAGGGCGGCTACGAAGCTGTTCAGATGCGTGCGGTCGCCGACCGCGCGGATGTCGCCGTGGGGACGCTGTACCGGTATTTCCCGTCGAAGGTGCATCTGCTGGTGTCTGCGTTGGGTCGCGAGTTCGAGCGCATCGACGCCAAAACCGACCGCTCCGCGCTGAGCGGCGGAACGCCGTATCAGCGATTGAACTTCATGGTGAGCAAGCTCAACCGAGCGATGCAGCGCAATCCGCTGCTCACCGAGGCCATGACCCGCGCTTATGTCTTCGCCGACGCGTCGGCGGCCGGCGAGGTCGATCACGTCGAGAAGCTCATCGACTCGATGTTCGCCCGCGCCATGAGCGACGGCGAGCCGAGCGAAGACCAGTACCACATCTCGCGGGTGATCTCGGATGTGTGGCTGTCGAATCTGCTGGCGTGGCTGACCCGACGGGCCTCGGCCACGGACGTCAGCAAGCGGCTGGATCTGGCAGTGCGACTGCTGATCGGCAACGGGGACACCGCCCAGGTCTGACCCTCAGGCCGGCGGCCCGGCGGTACGACCGCGGATCAGCTGGGTGTCCAGCACCTCGATCGTGGGGTTGATATCGCCCTTGTGCAGAAGTTGACCCGCGCGGCGGCCCTTCTCCAGACTCGGCTGCGCAACCGTGGTCAAACCGCGGCTCATCGCCTCGGGCACACCGTCGAAGCCGGTCACGGTCATCTGGCCGGGCGCGTACCTTCCGTGTGCGCGCAGATAATCCATTGCGGAGATGGCCAGCACGTCGGCGGTGCACATCAACGCGGTGATCCGCGGGTTGGCCCGCAGCGCGATCTCGGCCGCGACGCCACCGGAGGCGGCGGTGTGCTCGTGGCTTTCGACGACGGTCAGCGAATCCGGGTCGAGGCCCGCGGCGGCCATCGCCTCGCGGACGCCGCGGATACGCTCGCTCTGCACGTGAAAGGTGGATGCCCGCAGACGTTTGGGATCCGCCAACCCCTGGTGACGGTCCCGGAGCAGCCGCATGGTCAGCAGCCCGATCTCGCGATGCCCCAAACCGAGCACGTAATCGGCCATCTTGCGCATCGCCGCCTGATCATCGATGCCCACCTGCGATGCGCCGGGCACGTCTTTGGGTTGGTCGACGACCACCAGCGGCAGCCGCCGTTGCAACACGACCTGCAGATAGGGATCGTCGCCGGCCGCCGAGTACACCACGAACCCGTCCACACCCGCGGCAAGCACGGACGCCGTTCCGTCGGCGACATTCCGGTTCGGGCCAACCGCCACCAACAGCAGCCCCTGACCGAACTCTTCGCACGATTCTGCAAGTCCTGCAACGAAGTCCAGCGCGGCGGGATCGCTGAAGGAATAGGTGAGTGGTTCGGTGATCATCAGACCCACCGCACCTGCCCAGCGAGTGCGCAGCGACCGCGCCACCGGGTCAGGCCCGGGATAACCCAATCGTTTGGCCGTTGCGAGCACGCGTTCACGCAGCGCGTCGGAGAGCTGATCGGGCCGGTTGTACGCGTTCGAGATCGTGGTGCGCGAGACTTTGAGCTCAGCCGCCAGCGATGCCAGGGTCGCCCGGCGTCGCGGCAGGGGGCTCATTCTGTGAGGCTACCGGGCGTTGCGAGGGTAAGCGTGTGGTCGCGGCGTTTTCCGACGCCTAAGCCTGGGCGGTGGGACGCACGACGATCTCGCCGACATCGACGTCGGACGGCTGCTCGATCGCGAAGGCGATCGCTCGCGCCACCGCCTCGGGTGCCATCGCGATGACGTCTCGCCGCTGCTCCAATTCGGCCCGGGCGACCGGATCGGTGATCGACTCGGCGAAGTTCGTCGATGTCATTCCGGGCGAGATGATCGTCACCCGAAGGTTGTCGCCCGCTTCCTGACGAAGACCCTCCGATATTGCGCGGACCGCCATCTTGGTGCCCGCGTAGACCGACTGACCCGGGGTGACGCGGAAGGCCGCGGTCGAGGCGGTGTTGACGAAATGCCCAGAGCCCTGGCTACGGAACACCGGAAGCGCCGCCGCGATCCCGAACAGGACACCTTTGAGGTTGACGTCGACCATCGCTTCCCAGTCGTCGACGCAGTGCTCGTCAAACGGTGAGACGGGCATGATGCCCGCATTGCTGACCAGAACATCGAGCCGGCCAAAGGTGTCAACGGCCAGCGATACCAATCCCGCCAGGTCACTGCGACGGCTGACATCGGTCACCTTGGCGACCGCGTCACTACCGGATGCCGACAGCCGGGCGGCCACTGCATTCAACCGGTCGGCGCGGCGCGCACCCAGCACGAGTTTGGCCCCGCGTTCGGCAAGCAGGTCGGCGGTGGCCTCGCCGATCCCGCTGCTGGCTCCGGTGATCGCCACTACCTTGCCGTCAATCGCCACAGGCCCGAAGCTACGCGCGGATCCACGCCTAAGCTAACGACCGTGGCCTGCATCGACCTCAACGCCGACTTGGGTGAAGGCTTCGGCGTCTGGCAGCTCGGAGATGACGACGCGATGCTCGGCATCATCACCAGCGCCAACGTAGCGTGCGGTTTCCACGCGGGCGACCCGGCCGGCTTGCTGTCGGTGTGCAGGCTTGCCGCCGAGCGGGGTGTACGCATCGGCGCGCAGGTGAGCTATCGCGACCTGGTTGGCTTCGGCCGGCGCTTCATCGACGTCACACCTGAGGATCTGCTGGCCGACGTCGTCTATCAGATCGGCGCCTTGCACGGGCTGGCGCAGGCGGCCGGCTCCGCGGTGTCTTACGTCAAACCCCATGGGGCGCTGTACAACACGATCGTGACCAACCGCGAACAGGCAGCCGCGGTCGCAGAAGCGGTGCGAACGGTCGACGCCGGACTACCGGTGCTGGGCCTGGGCAACTCGGTCTTCTTCGACGAAGCACGGCAGCGCGGGCTACGCACCGTGCCCGAGGCCTTCGCCGACCGCGCCTATCGGGCGAACGGCCAACTGGTGTCGCGGCGCGAACCCGGCGCGGTGCTCAATGATCCGGCCGCGATCGCCGAGCGAGTGCTGGCCATGACGACCGCCGCAACCGTGACCGCCGTCGACGGATCGACGGTCGCCTTGCAGGTGGAATCGGTGTGCGTACACGGTGATTCACCCGGCGCGGTGCAGATCGCATCGGCCGTCGCCGACCGGCTGAAGGCCGGCGGCATCGAGTTGAAGGCGTTCTGCTGATGCCGCTGCGAATCGGACGGCCGGATCTCGCGCGGCACTCGCACCGCTTCAGCGTGCCGGTCGCCGGCCCCGATGCAGCGCTGACGGTGACGTGGCTGGGAGTCAC
>NZ_DATNJW010000058.1:0-3502 GCF_035603715.1 Mycobacterium sp.
ACGCCATCGACATTAGCATAGGCAGACTATGTATTTTGCTGGGTGCGTTCGATCTCACACCGCCGGCCAGATGTCAGATGCGCCGCTATCCGGTGCGCCCCGCGACCCGGGTCAGAACGAATTGGTCAAATACAATTCGAGAGACTGCAATACGCTCTCGAGCAATCCGCTGCCAGCGGCCCCGTGCTCGAATACCGCACTGAGCCAGGCGTCAGCGTCATTGAAGTTGTCGGGGATGTCGACGTAGGTGAGCAAGTCGTGGGTCGTCGTGGTCGCGTCAGCGATTTCAGCCGGCGTCAAGCCCAGGTACTCCACATGTGGACCGAATACGTCCAGCAGTGCGCCCAGCAGGCCCTTGGTTTCGAAGACCCCTTGGAAGTTGGATACCGGATCGGTGGCCAGGCTGTAAATGGTGGTGGGGTACAGATCATCCGGCGTCACGTTTCCGAGGACTTGGGCAAAGCCGAGATCGGTGAGAAGCGTGTTCGTCACGCTCGAGCCGAATAACGAGTCCATGTCCGGCACTAGATTGGGCCATATCCCGGTGTCCGCCAGCGAGGGGTCACCAATGAACACGAAGTGCAGATCGGCGCTGGGGATGCCGTCTGCTGCGAGTCGGCTCATCGCGATGGACTCGGCGGTGGCGCTCTGGGAGTATCCGAAGATCGTCAGCGGGTCCTCGGCGGTGAAAGCGCCTGGATTGGCGGTGAATTCGTTCTCCACGGCGAGAACGACGTCGTCCGCGGCCGTCAGGCTACTCGGGCCCTGCTGGATCAGTTCGGGTGTCGTCAGCACCTGCAACGGCGCGGCGCACGGGTCGGTCCCGATCATGTCGCAGACCGTCGAGGAGGTCGCGCCGCCGTCGAAACCCAGCGGGTTCAGAAACAGATTCTCGGCGGCCTGCGCGAAGGCGGTCGACGGCGTCGGCTCGGTGGTTCCACCGAGGATGATCGCCGTGTCGCTCCCCGACAGCGGCCCCAGCAGAGTGTCGTCGGCGTAGGCCGCGGGATTGCTCAGTGCGCTGGCGACGCCAACGAAGAGGCCAACTGTGGCGACCTTCTTGTATCCGTTCAACGCTGCGCTCCTTCGCTCTCACCGGTGCGCCCGCACTGGGATAGGCGTCTTCGCATCTTCTTAGCCGAAGTTAATGGTGATTACAGGAATTCCAGCGGATCGGGTGTTTTCAGCGGCTAGTTGATCGGCGCGTTGATCCAGCGAAGGTCGTCGATGATGCCGCGGGCCGCGATCACGCCCTCACCGGTCTGCCATACCTCGTTGTTGACCACGAACACTCGGTTGTCGCGGGTGGCCGCGAGCCTGCGCCACGAGTCGCTGTCAAAGATGGTGGGCGCGCGGTCTTTGGCGGCCGGCGAGTCGAACGACACGTACACGACGTCCGCGTCGGCCTTGGAGAAGTCCGCGTTGTTCAGGTCGGCGTCAGTGCTCCCCACCTCGATGTAGGGCTTGTCGGTAAACCGTTGCGCCGCAGGGCGATCAACGCCGATTGTGGTCAGCACGCTGGCGGGGAAGTTGTCGGTTCCGTAGATCCGGATGGTGTTCTCGGTGAACTGCACAACGGATGCCTGGTAATGGCCGGCATCGTGCGCGGCGCCGTCGTCGTGTGCCTTCGTGGTGAAGTGGTCGATCACATCGCCCGCGGCGTCGGCGCGCGCGGTCGCCTCGCCGACCCCGCGAAAGTTGTTCTGCCAGGCCGCGCCGGGCGACCCGGTGAACACCGTCGGCGCGATAGCGGCCAGTGCCGAATACAGCTTCGGCGTCAGGGCCTGCGAGCCGAGGATCAGGTCCGGTTTGGCGGCTTTGATCGCGGCCAGGTCGGGGCTGCTGCGGGAGCCGACGCCCGGCAGCTTGTGCACGACCGTGCCCAGATACGACGGCTGATCCGACGACCCGTCCGGCAGCGCGGCCCCGACAATCCGCGACTGCAGGCCCAGCGCGCACAGGGCGTCGAGCTGGTCGCCGGAGAGCACCACGATGCGCTGCGGATCGTCGGGAACCTCGGCGGTGTCCGGCTCGACCCCGGCCGCGTTGTGGGCGGTCCGCGGCGCCGGCCCGGCATCCGCGGCGGCCGGTTCCGGTGCACACGACTCGTCGGGCCGACGCTGGTTGCCCAACACGCCCGCCCCAGCGATCTGCGTCGTACTGGTGATCACCGACGCCGACGACGCGCCGTTTCCGCCGGATGATCCGGAGGTGCAGCCGCTGCATGCGGCCGCAATTGCTGCCGCGGCGGCCGCGGCCAACGCGGGTCGCATACCCCTGAGCAGCACGGTCCGACGTTAACATCTGACCAGCTGAGACCGAGTCCGCCAGCACGCGACGGCAGCTGCCAAAAGTGTTCACCGGGCTATTACGACAGTTTGTAGGACCTGTCCGTCGCGGCGCCCACTCGAACGCTAGACTCAAAAGCCACTGATCCCAGTTGCCCTGCCCGACGTTTGGAGGAGCTCTTGACTGCCGAAGCGCCCCCGCTGGGAGAACTCGAGGCTAGTCGTCCCTACCCGCCGCGAACAGGCCCTAAAGGCAACCTGATCTACCGGCTGATCACCACCACCGATCACAAGCTGATCGGGATCATGTACGTAGTCGCCTGCTTCATCTTCTTCTTCATCGGCGGACTACTCGCTCTACTGATGCGCACCGAATTGGCTGCGCCCGGACTGCAGTTCCTGTCCAACGAGCAGTTCAACCAGCTGTTCACCATGCACGGCACGATCATGCTGCTGTTCTACGCGACGCCGATCGTGTTCGGCTTCGCCAACTTGGTGCTCCCGTTGCAGATCGGGGCACCGGACGTGGCGTTCCCTCGCCTCAACGCCTTCTCGTTCTGGCTGTTCTTGTTCGGCGCGACGATCGGTATGGCCGGCTTCATCACGCCTGGCGGCGCCGCCGACTTCGGCTGGACCGCCTACACGCCGCTGACCGATGCCATCCACTCGCCGGGCGCCGGTGCGGACCTATGGATCATGGGCCTGATCGTCGCCGGTCTGGGCACAATCCTGGGCGCGGTCAACATGATCACCACCGTCGTATGTATGCGGGCGCCGGGTATGACGATGTTCCGGATGCCGATCTTCACCTGGAACATCCTGGTGACGTCCATCCTGGTGCTGCTGGCCTTCCCGCTGTTGACCGCTGCACTGTTCGGGCTGGCTGCCGATCGCCATCTGGGCGCGCACATCTACGACTCGGCCAACGGCGGAGTGCTGTTGTGGCAGCACCTCTTCTGGTTCTTCGGACACCCCGAGGTCTACATCGTGGCGTTGCCGTTCTTCGGCATCGTGACCGAGATCTTCCCGGTGTTCTCGCGTAAGCCGATCTTCGGCTACACCACGCTGGTCTACGCGACGCTGTCGATCGCCGCGCTGTCGGTCGCGGTGTGGGCGCACCACATGTTCGCCACCGGCGCGGTGCTGCTGCCGTTCTTCTCCTTCATGACCTACCTGATCGCGGTGCCGACCGGGATCAAGTTCTTCAACTGGGT
>NZ_DATNJW010000059.1:0-13319 GCF_035603715.1 Mycobacterium sp.
CATAAGCTTTGGAGAAGGTCCGCAGCACAACCACATTCGGGAATCGCCGGACCAGATCCGGCCCGTCGATCCGGTACCGGGAGGCGACGAATTCGATGTAGGCCTCGTCGAGCAGCACAATGGTGTCGCTGGGGATCTGGCTCAAGAACCATTCCACCGACCAGCTCGGCTCCAGTGTTCCGGTCGGATTGTGCGGTCTGCACAACACCACGACGCGCGCGTCGGCCGCCGCTTCGGCCATGGCCGCCAGGTCCTGGTAGCCGTACCTGTCGAGCGGGACGGCAACCTGGGTTAGCCGGGCCATCTCCGCGAAGATCGGGTAGCCGTCGAAAGTCGGTGTGCCCATCACAATCCGGTCACCCGGGCGGGTGACCGCGTGCAACACCTGCACCGCTACGCCTGATGCTCCCGTCCCGAGCACGACCTGGTCCTCGTCCAACCCGACCCGGTCAGCGATCATTCGCCGTAACTGTCCGGGCAGGAACTCCGGATAGCGATTCGCCACGTCGAGGCTGTGGGCCAACGCCGAGCGCACCGCAGGAAGGGGCGGAAAGGGACTTTCGTTGAGTGACAACGCGAGTGGGTCAACCGCCTGCGGCAGCGACGAGAGTATCTCGGCGGTCACCGAGGTCCCGAGCGCGGGTTCGGCCATCAGTTACGACCTCCCCAGCGCACCGCGGCCGCGCCGGCGAAGTCGCCGGCGTGTGCGAAAGCAGCCATCATGATCACGTCGCCGGCGTCGAGTTGACCCGCGGAGATCGCGCGATCCAGGTTGACCGGGATGCCGGCACCGAACAGGTTGCCGCACTCGTCAAAGGTGTCGCGGTGACGTTCCTCGGGCACCTCGAGCGCCTCGCGCCAATTCCGCAGGAACACCCGGTTGGGCTGATTGGTGACCAGCAGGTCAATGTCTTTGGGCTTCAGCCCGATTCGGTCGCACACCGCGTACGCCACCTCGGGGACCTGACGGTTCCCGCGGGCCAGCACCTTGGCAATCTTGGTTTCGGTGAACCCGATGGAACCCTCGCCGGGACCGGGCTCCCAGTACTTGCGGGGCGGATCCATGGCGATCGTCATGTCGCCGGCGTATTCGCCGTATGTGCGGCATTCGATGTCGAGAATCGGTGACTGGTCAGACAGGGTCACCAGGCCCACCGCAGCGCCGTCACCGGGAACCGCCGACTGCGCCTTGCGACGCACTCCTGGTTGGTCGAAGACCTGCCCCGCCGTGTTCTGCGCGATCGCGATCAGCGCGGTGTGCCCTTCACCCGATGCGAGCAGCCGACGGGCAACGTTGAGCGCCAATACGAATGCCGCACATCCGCCGTTGTGCAGATCAAGCACCCAGTTCGGGTGCATGCCGAGCCGGTGCGCCATCCCACCGCCGGCGCCATAGAACGGCACATCCGGCAACTGAGTGTGGCTGATCAAAATGTCGACATTTTCGATCACGTCGCGACCGTGCCGCTCGATCAGTCCCTGCGCCGCACGTTCGACCATGTCGATCGCGGTCTCCTCCGGTCCGACGTGATGACGGAATGAGGGCGCGCGGAACATCAGGTTGTCACGTAATTCGTCGGAGTCGGCGAACTGTGCGTAGTAGTCGGCGCCGATCGGCTCGCCAGGTAGGTAGCTGGCGACGTCGATCAGGCTGACGTCGGGTTGCGTGGTCATTTCATCCACTCCGGGGTGATCGAAAGGCCGTGGCGGTGGCGGTATTCGGCGATGCTCTTGAGGTTGTTCAGTTCCAGCGCGTGGCCGGGTCCGAACAAGTCCCAGAAGTCGCCGACCCAGCCGGTACGCTCCGCCGGGGCGACCTCGGGATAAGGGTTCTCGTCGTAGAACGGATGACGGCAATTCGTCCACATCACAACGGAACCCGGCTTGTCCAGCACCACCTTGGCGTCGAGGACGCGCATCAGGTAGATCATCCAGAGATGCTTGCCCTGATCCCACGCACAGTGATAGTCGACGGTGCGCGCCTGCGAGTTGGCGAAGGTGCGGGTGTAAATCGTGGTGTCGGGCAACAGCTTGTCGTAAGCCAGCCAGAGTCCCGGTTCATCGGACGGGGTGAAGCCACGCAGGGTGTAGGTCCACTCCTCGAGGCTGCGGGTGTCCGACAGATATTCGAAAAGTTCGTCGGGCGGGCAATCCACGTAGTCGTTGACGGTGCAGTACTGCCCGAACACCTCGTTGTGAGGGTATGCCGACCGCATCTGCGTGAAGAAGTTTGCGGCCGTCTCCTCCAACGGCGTGGTCTCGATCCGAACGACACCGTCGATCGGTTCGGTAGTGCCGGTGTGAGCGGCGATATCGTCAAGCGCTGGCAGCGACATGGGCGCGGTCCTCCTGTAGTGAAATATGTTGTTTAGTAGAGCGGCTGGTTACAGCCGTACCGAGAAATGGTGCAAAGGGCGGTATTTCGTCGGCTGCGCATTCCACGCTGATCACCGCCGGACCGTCCACGTTCAGTGAGGCGCGCACTGCGGACGCCAGTTCCGTCGTGTCGCTGACGTCTACCGACGACAGCTTGGGGAACATCGCGGCCAGACCCGCCCCGAGGTGGCTGGGCGAAAACCGGTTATAGCTGTAGAAGTCGTTGTAGTAGAGCTGTTCTCGGGTCACGCACATGGCATGGGCGTTGTTATTGAGCAACACGAAGGTGACTGGAAGCCGGTAATGCACCGCGGTGTGCACCTCCATGCCGTGCATGTAGAACGCGCCGTCCCCGGCGATCACCACCACTCGACCACCGGCGCCTCGCGTCTTTTTGCGGGCGAACGCCATCCCGATACCGGCACCGAAGCTGTAACCCATGCCGCCCATGCCCAGGGCGACTGCGAACCGTCCCCTGCGCCGCACCGGCAGATAGTGAATGGCCGCCGCGCCGGTGTTACCGGCATCGACGACGATGTCGACCCCGGCGGGCAGTAGGTCATCCAGCTCCGTCATCGCGTCGCGATAGCGCACGCCCGGGCCGTCGAAGGCCGGCGGGGTGAGCTCGGTGTGCGCGATTGCGTCGGGTACCCGCACGCCGGTGGGCCGTCCCGCGCCGACGAGTGCGTCGGTCAGCGTCCGCAGCGACACCCGTAGGTCGTCGGTGTGGACGTGGGTGCACGGGAAGTATGGCGGCGCCGACCCGATGGAGATCGTCGGCACGGAGGCCAGGGCATCGTCGAGACCGGCCCGCGCGGTCACCGACAAGCGGGTGCCCACCACCAGGCAGAGCCCACTGCCGGCCACCGCCTCGGCCACACCGGGGTGGCCCATGACACCGGTCACTCCCAGCGCCGACGACGAACCGAAGCCTGGTGTTCCCGCGACGTCCTTGGCGTCGGGCACACATGCCACTCGTGCGCGTAGCACCGCCCGAAGCGAGGCCAGCTCGGCACGCGCGTCATCGCGGGCCACTTGCTCGCCGGCAATGATCGTGACCGGCCCGGTCACCCGCCGCAGGGCGCGCACAATCGGATGCGGATTACCAACTATTTGTGGCCGATCGGCATCCGGTGAGCATGCCTGGTCAATGGTGGATTGCTGAATGTCTTTGGGCAGCAACAGCACTGCCGGGCCGCCCGTTTTTGCCGCGGCGATGGCCGCCGGCAGTGCGGAGGCGATGTCCGCGGCGCTGGTTACCCGCCTGCAGAACACCGATACTTGCGAGAACAACGCCTCGGCGTTCAACGAGCCGTTGAGTCCGCTGGTGTCCTGGAAGCTGCCCAAACCGTCCATCGTGGTCGCCGGTTGGCCAACCAGTGCCAAAACCGGTATGCGGCTGGTGAACGATTCACCCAGGGCTGGAACAAGATTCAGCGCGCCCCCACCGGAGGTCGCGGCGACAACGCCCAGGCCGGCGCCGCTGCGACTGTAACCGTCGGCCATCGTCGCAGCGGAAAACTCGTGCTTTGCCAGCACGGCAGTGATGTCCGGCCGGAAATATGCGGCGTCGTAAAGGTCCTCGATGTTGGCGCCGTCGACGCCGAAGATGTACTCAACTCCGGTCCTCGCTAGATGACCGACGATGTGGTCGACCACCCGGTGCTTTCTCGACATACAAGAGACACGGCTCGGGGCTCGCTTGGGTTCAACACCATTTGCTGTTGAACCACAAGGCAACCGCAATCGTGTTATCGACGTGCAGTGTGTGTTCAGTGACCGCCGAAGCAGACATGACGTCGTTATCGTCGGAGCAGGGCCTGGCGGTCTGGCCGTCGCGCGCGAGCTCGGGCACCAGCATCAGGTTTCGGCGCTGGTCGTCGATAAAGCCTCCGCACCAGCGATGTCGTGGCGCAATCGCTACGACAACTTCCGGTTGAACACCAATGGTTATCTGTCTCACCTTCCCGGGCAACGAATTCCTCTCAGCGCCGGCCGTTGGCCTTCCAAGGAGGACATGGTCGGATATTTCGACAGCTACGTCCGCCAGCAGAACATCAGGCTCGCGCTGGGCAGCGAGGTCAACCGCATCGAACGCGCAGCCGAAGGCTGGCGGGTGGACACCTCACACGGTGACATCAGATCGTCGGCGGTCGTACTGGCCACCGGCCGCTATCGCACGCCCGCCATCCCGCCATGGCCCGGACTCAACCAATTCGTCGGCGACGTGGTGCATTCCGTCGACTTCCGCAACGCCTGGCCGTTCCGCGATCGCAACGTCCTGGTTGTCGGCGCCGGAAATTCGGCCGCCGACATCGCCGTTCAGCTGGCCGACAACGGCGCGCGTAAGGTCTGGTTGGCGGTGCGTACGCCACCACATCTGGTGCGCCGTGCCATCGGCCCGATTCCCTCGGACGTTTTCTTGGAATTGTTCGCCCGGGTGCCGGCACGCATCGTCGATCCGGTGATAGCGCGGCTCAACCGGCTGCTGCTTGGTGATGTATCGGTGTACGGCTTCGGTCGGCCGCCGCTCGGGCTGAAGGCGACCGTGGAACAGCGTGGCCGAATCCCCACGCTGGCCGACGAGCTGGTCGACGTTGTACGGGCGCGCCGGATCGACGTGGTGGCCGCGGTCACGGCACTCGAATCCAAGCAGGTAATCCTGGCCGACGGCACCGGCATCACGCCCGACGTGATCATTGCCGCGACGGGCTTCGACCCCGATCTAGGCGGCCTGGTCGGCCATCTCGGTGTGCTCGACGAACACGGCAATCCGCCCGGCGGCTTCGCCTCGGACATGGGCGATGGGATGTTCGCGATCGGCTACGGCATCCCACCCAGCGGCCCGTTGAGGGCGATCCGGCTGGCGGCCACGCCACTGGCCGGTCAGATCGCGGACTACCTGACGGCCACAGCAAAGGGGGATCAATGGCGTTACTCACCGCAAAGCGGTTCTTCCACCGCGGTGTAGATGGCTACGAGGCCGCCCGTCGCGAGACGGTGTGGAATAGCCTTCTACCGCAGCGCTTTCCCGAGGTGATCGTGCAGGCGTGCGACACCGATGACGTCGTCGCTGCGATCCGCTACGCCCGGGCCCAGGGCTACCAGGTCGGCGTTCGCTCGGGCGGACACAGTTGGAACGCAAGCCATCTGCGCGATGGCGGGATGCTGCTCGATGTGAGCCGTCTGGGTCACTGCCGTGTCGACACCGATGCGATGATCGCCCACGTCGGGCCGGGCGTGATCGCCAGCGCGTTTGCGACCGATCTCGATGCTCAGGGCATGTTCTTCCCGGCCGGCCATTGCGAGGGCATTCGGCTCGGTGGGTATCTGCTTCAGGGTGGATACGGCTGGAACAGCAAGGTCGTCGGGCCGGCGTGCGAGAGCGTGCTCGGGCTGGAGGTCGTCACCGCCGAAGGCGACACGCTCTACTGCGACCCGGAGCACCACCCCGACCTGTACTGGGCCGCCCGTGGCAGCGGGCCCGGATTCTTCGGCGTGGTTACGTCATTCACGCTGCGACTGCACCGGCGTCCGGCCGTCCTGGGCACGTGTCTGTACCTGTACCCGGTCGACGTCGCTGACGAGGTGTTCAGCTGGGGCCGCGCGATCAGCGGCGAGATCGACGATCGAGTCGAACTGCAAATCCTCACCTCGCGCAACGCGCCGGAGGTCGGACCCGACGAGCCGACGATCGCTATCGCCTCGCCGGTTTTCGCCGAGTCCGACGACGAGGCCGCGAAAGCGCTTGCGATCCTAGGCACGTGCCCGGTGATCGACCGGGCAACCGCCGCCCTTCCGTACATGCCGACGACCCTGGCCAACTGGTATTCGGCCGTGATGGCGAAATACCCTGAGGACCATCGGTATAGCGTCGACAACATGTTCACGTCGGCCCCGGCCGACGACCTTCTACCGGGAATCCGCAAGATCATCGAGACCTTGCCGCCGCACCCGTCGCACTTCGTCTTCGCGGGCTGGAAACCGTCCGCGGATCGCACCGAGATGGTCTACGGCGTGGAAGACGAGATTTACCTGGGGCTCTACACCGCCTGGCACGATGCTGCCGACGACGCACGCTACGGCGACTGGGCCCCGTCCAACATGGCCGCGATGTCGCATCTGGCAACCGGCATCTCGCTTGCTGACGAGAACCTGGCGCGGCGTTCCGCGACGTTCATCACCGAATCGAACATGGCACGCCTGGATCAGGTACGCGCCGCCTACGACCCGAGTGGCATGTTCCACAGCTGGATGGCAAGCGGTTAGTCAAATCTTCTGCGCTACAAACTGTTTCACAGTGAGCGCTGCAGCAGTACCTGTCCGTTGTCGGCGGAAACGATCTGTACCGCCGCGATCTGCTCGACGGGCGTCGAGATACTGCCGGACGGGTTCGCCGTGTGGCCCGGGTCAGCGACCCAGGTGGCCAGCTGAGTGTGGGAACCGTCGCGACTCACGACGACCATCGCCAGCTTGTCGTGATGGGCAGTGACCGGGGCCAGGCAGACACAGTTGAGGTCGATGTAGGTGCCCCAGTGCTGGCTGCTGATCGACACCGTCGACGCCAGCGCATCGGTACCGATCTGGGCCATCGGCAGTGCAGAGACGCTTGCCTGCGGCGGCACCGAGGACGTCGGGTGCTGCCAGGCGATGCTCACGAACAGGCCGACCGCCAGCAGCACGGCCGCAGCGGCCCCTGACGTCCACGTCACCATGCGTACGCGGCGACGACGCCGATGAACCTCGGACAGCAATGACGGCAGCAGAGTCGGCGCCATAGCCGGCGCCGCGGCGGGGTCGTCGCCACCTAGTGTGGCCACCGTGCCGCCGTCGAGCTTCGACAGCAGCGCCGGCATGCCGCTGAGCTCGCTCACGGCCTGGTTGCACAGCGGGCAGACGCTCAGATGCGCCTCGTATTCGCGCCGATCGGCGGTGGAAAGCGATCCGAGCACGTAGGCGGCATCCCACGTCGCGTAGTCGTGGGTGTCGCCAGCGGGAATAGCGCTGTCACCGGGAGGGCCGAAACCTCGAATCACCCTCATCGTGTCACCTCAATTGCCGCCATAACCAGGCATTCGTAGCCGCCGGCCCCCCGGATGGCCCGGAATATCATCATCGGGTCACCCCCATCTCCTGCAGAGAGAGTCGAAGCGACCGCACCGCGTAGTGTAGTCGCGATTTGACCGTCCCTTCGGCGATGTCGAGGTCAGCGGCGATCTGGGCAGTCGTCCATCCCCGGTAGTAGGACCGCTCGATCACGGCTCGATGGTCCGCTGACATCTGCGCCATCGCATCGGCGATCAGCATCCGGTCCAGCGCCGAGTCCACCTCGTCGGGGGTGGATCGCTCCGGTACACCCGAATCATCCAGCGAGCCAACTACATTGCGGAATTTTGGACTGCGGCGTTCATCGATGATCATGTTGCGCGCAACGGTGAACAACCATGCACGCGCCGAGCGCTCGGTGTCGCCGATCACCTCGGGGTGCTGCCAGGCCCGCAGCAGCGTCTCCTGGACCACGTCTTCGGCGCGAGCGGCGTCGCCGGTCAACCGGAGCGCATAACGCCACAACGGTGCAGCGTGCTCGTCATAGAGCGCCTTCATCAACGCGGCTTCGCTGTTGTCGGCGCTGGTGAATCGACTCACTCGATCACCTCCTGATATGTGATACGAGTTGCGCGCCTTTCGAGTTCACCTTGGCAGTTCAGCACCATGATCTTGCTCAGTCGGGCATCCAGTTGCCGTGGAATCCGTGTGGCACACGGCGCGGCATCCGGATCCGGGCCACTGGCTCGCCCTCGAAGTCGGAAGCGTCGATGACCACCAGATCGCTGCTGTCGGTCACCGAGTTGTACACGTATGTCAAATACCAACCGGCCAGTTCGTCCGGCCGACCGATCGCGGGCGCGAACACCGCTTCACCGGGCGCCCCGGCTTCGCCGGCGCGGTCGAATCGGTGCTCGACCGCGGTGTCACGTTGCAGGTCATAGCGGATGAGGGCGCCGCTGCCGACCGCCACGGAGTAGCGGGCGGGCGTGCCGGCCAGCCGATCGTCGATCCGCGGGAATTCCACTCCGCGGTCATCGAGCTGAGTCTCGTCGACCACCCCGGTGTCCAGGTTGATCGTCCATCGCCACAACGCCGCATCGGTCCCGAATTCACTGTTGTCCCGCCACATTTCGTCATACCGGAGCACCTCTAGCGCGATGGCGCTTTTGCCGGGTGCCGTCACATCGTGGGCGTTGACGACGTGGAAGACGAAGCACGGATCGATCTCGAACCACCGCAACGGGCCATAGGGGTCGTCGCGGCGGAGCACACCGAGGCGGGCGGGGTACCGGTCGTCCCAGCGGTACGGCAAATCCCTGTCGAAGGAACCGGTGAGCGCCGCCTGCAGGTTGAACAGCAGCGGGAGATCCAGGAAAACGACATGCTCGGCGGTCAGCGCGAAATCGTGCATCAAGGTCAGCGCGGGCACGTCGATGGGGCGACTGATCGTCAACCGGCCGTCGGCGTCGGCGCGGTGATAGCTGACATGTGGTTCAAAGATGTTGCCGCAGCCGAAGAAATGCAATTCACCGGTGTTCGGGCAGATCTTGGGATGCGCGGTCATCGAGTCGGTCAGCATGCCGCCGAAGTCGTAGGCGCCCAGCGTTTTCAAGTCATTGCTGATTTCGTAGGGCAGCGAGAATTCCATCAGCGCGAGCGTCTTGCCGGCATGGCGCACCACATGGGTGTTGGCGATGCTGGAGTGCAGGTTTCGGCTGCCGTCGTCGTTGTAGAGCGGGGCGGGGTTGTCGAAGCTTTCGGTACGCACCCAGCGGTTGCGATACCAGGCGGCGCGACCGTTTTCCAACCGGATTCCGTGGACCATGCCGTCGCCGACACACCAATGGCCTTGGCCTGCACGCGAATTGGGACCGTTACGCAGGTACCAGCCGTTCAGCTCGGCGGGAATGTCACCTTCGACCGGCAGGTCGAATGTGGTCAGCTCGTCGTGGACGGGAGCATAGTTGCCGGTGCGGAAGACCGGGAAAACCGTCTCCGCCGGCACCGCCGTCGCCGTCACCAGCGCGGGCTGCAGCTCCACCCGGTTCGCGGCCAACCGCTGGTCGGCCTTCGCCAGCAGGGAGGGCAGCAGATCGGGGCATGCCGGCACCGTGGCGGGCTCCTCGTCCAGCAGCGACAGCATCGGCGCGATGGCCTCGAACTCTGCTACGGCTTGCCGGCATGAACTGCAGCCGGCCATGTGCAGCTCGAATTCGCGCCGGTCGGTATCCGACAGCGCATCCAGCACGTAGGCGGCGTCCCACATCTCGTATTCGTGGTCGCCCTGCGGCACGTTGCCGTTCCGCGATTCCGTCATTGCGTCACACCCATCTCCACCAGTGCCTGGCGAAGTCCTCGCAGCGCGTAATGCAGCCGCGACTTGACCGTGCCCTCGGCGATCCCCAGATCGGCGGCGATCTGGGCGGTCGTCCAGCCCTGGTAATAGGACCGGCCAACCACCGCCCGGTGTTCTGCGGACAGTTGCGCCATCGCGTCGCCGATCAACGCTCGGTTCAGCACCCCGGTCGACTCATCAGGACCTGCCGGTTCCGGCGGCCCCGTGCCGTCGGTGGGAATCACCTCATGGCGAAACCGGGCGCTGCGTCGGTCGTCGATGACCATGTTTCTGGCAACGGTGAACAACCAGCCGCGCGGGGACTGCCCGTTGTTGAAGACATGCGGGTGTTGCCACGCCCGTAGCAAGGTCTCTTGCACCACGTCTTCGGCATGGGCATGGTCACCGGTCAACCGCCACGCATAGCGCCATAAAGCGGCGGCGTGCTGGTCGCACAGCCGCTTCAAAGCGATCGCTTCCGCGCCGGTGCCCGGTATGTCCATCACCAGCCTCTCGGTGATGACACGATCTAGGTGTCCGTTCGGTTCACTCCGTCCGGCGACGAGGTTAACCGAGAGTCAAAATGCGTGGCCCGTCCTCGGTCGCAGCGACGGTGTGCTCCCAGTGTGCGGCACGCGAGCCGTCTGCGGTAGTGACAGTCCACTCGTCGTCGAGCACCACGGTTTTGCGGGTTCCCAGGGTAAGCATTGGCTCGATCGCCAGCACCGATCCGACGGCCAGCACGGGCCCGCGGCCAGGAGATCCTTCGTTGGGCAGAAACGGATCCATGTGCATCTGCCTGCCGATGCCGTGTCCGCCGTAGCCCTCGACAATCCCGAACTTGCGCCCGTAGCGGGCCTCGGCCGCGTGCGTGCCGGTTTCGATGGCGTGCGATACGTCGGTCAGGCGGTTGCCGGGAATCATCGCGGCGATCCCGGCCTCCATCGACTCCTTGGTCGCCTGCGACAGCAGTTCGTCGGCAGGGATGATCTGGCCGACACCGAAGGTGATCGCGGCATCGCCGTGCCAGCCGTGAAGGATCGCGCCGCAATCGATGGAGACCAGGTCCCCCGCCGCGAGTTTCTCGGTGCCCGAAGGGATGCCGTGCACGACACGGTCATTGACCGAGGAGCAGATCGACGCCGGATAGCCGTGGTAGCCGAGGAACGATGGCGTGGCGCCGGCGTCACGGATCACCGATTCGGCGATCCGGTCGAGTTCGTGCGTCGAAACGCCGGGAACTGCGGCCTCGCGCACCGCACCCAGAGCGGCGGCGACCACGGCCCCGGCGGCTGCCATCGCGTCGAGTTCAGCGGCGCTGCGTTGTGGCACCACTTTGCGACTGCGCAGGCCGGCCAGGCCGATCACCGTTACTTCCCGAGCGCCTGCAGCGCGCGGGCGAATACCTCGTCCACGGAGCCGACGGCATCCACGGTTCTCAGCTCGTTGCTGTAGTACTCGATCAGCGGCGCGGTCTCGTCGCGGTAGACGTTCATCCGGTTGTGGATCACGTCGTCGGTGTCATCGGCGCGGCCCCGCGATCGGAGTCGCTCGAACAAGACGTCTTCGGGCACTCGAAGCTCCAGGACGGCATCAAGTGCGGTTCCGCGGCGCTCGAGCATGTCGCGCAGCGCTTTGGCCTGCTGGACGGAGCGCGGGTAACCGTCGAGGATGAATCCGCTGTTGGTGTCCGGTTTGCTCAGACGGTCGTCGACGAGTTCGTTGGTCAGCTCAGACGGAACCAGATCGCCGGCGTCCAAGTAGCGCTTGGCTTCCAAACCCAGCTTGGTGCCGTTGCCGATGTTCTCCCGGAAAAGGTCGCCGGTGGACAGGTGCGGTACCTCGAGCTTCTCGGCCAACTGCACGGCCTGGGTGCCCTTGCCCGCTCCAGGCGGGCCCAGCAACACAACTCTCACTTGAGGAACCCTTCGTAATTGCGTTGCATGAGCTGACTCTCGATCTGTTTGACGGTATCCAAGCCGACGCCAATCATGATCAAAACCGCAGTGCCGCCGAACGGCAAGTTTTGCACGGTCCCGGTGCTACCGATCTTCAGGAAGAGGTTGGGCAGCACCGCGATGACACCGAGGTAGATCGACCCCGGCAGGGTGATCCTGCTCAGCACGTAACGCAGGTAGTCGGCGGTCGGTTTGCCCGGCCGGATACCGGGAATGAAGCCACCGAACTTCTTCATCTCGTCAGCACGCTCGTCGGGGTTGAACGTGATCGAGACGTAGAAATACGTGAAGAAGATGATCAGGCCGAAGTAGATACCGATGTAGACCGGGCTGGCTGGGTTCGACAAATAGTTGCCGACGAACTTGTCCCACCACGTGTTGCCCGTGCCACCGCTACCGCTGCGGACCAACTGGGTGATCAGGTGCGGGATGTAGATCAGTGACGACGCGAAGATCACCGGGATGACACCGGCCTGGTTGACCTTCAACGGCAGATAAGTCGAGCTTCCGCCATACATCCGCCGGCCCACCATGCGCTTTGCATACTGCACCGGGATGCGGCGCTGGCCCTGCTCGACGAACACCACGCCGACGACGATGATCAGCGCGGCCACCAGGACGGTGGTGAACACCACCCCACCACGGCTGTCCAGGATGCTCTTGCCTTCGCCCGGGATTCGGGCGGCGATACCCGCGAAGATCAGCATCGACATGCCGTTACCGATGCCACGCTCGGTGACCAGCTCACCCATCCACATCACCAGCGCCGCACCCGCGGTCATCACCAGCACGATGACGATCAGCGAGAAGATGCTCTGGTTGGCGATGATGTCCAGGCTGCAGCCCTGCAGCAGGCCGCCGTTAGCCGCCAGCGCCACGATGCTGGTGGCCTGCAGGATGGCCAGCGCGATGGCCAGATAGCGCGTGTACTGCGTCATCTTGGCCTGGCCGGACTGGCCTTCTTTTCGAAGCTCCTCGAACCGCGGAATGACCACGGTGAGCAGCTGCACGATGATGCTCGCGGTGATGTATGGCATCACGCCGACCGCGAACACGGTCAGCTGCAACAGCGCGCCACCGGAGAACAAGTTGATCAGCGAGTAGATCTGCGCCGAGTCCCCGCCGCTGATCTGCGCGATGCACTTCTGCACGTTGGGGTAGTTGACGCCGGGCGACGGGACCGTCGCACCCAAGCGATAGAGCACAACGATGCCCAGGGTGAACAGGATCTTCCGTCTCAGGTCGACTGTTCGCAGCGATGAGATGAAAGCCGAAAGCACTCTTCCTCCTGCGCAGCCGGTCTCTGTTCGCGGCATGCCAACACGCTGGTGAAACCAGCATTGAACGTTCTTGCATGGTCCTGCGTCACGCGGCAAGCACTCACAGGCCAGCAGGTGTCCAGCGCGCGTCAGACAGTCTACGAGACTAACAGCGGTGGTGGCGCTCCCCCGCAAACGGGTAGGGCTGCACACAGTACTTCCCAAGGCACAAGGCGTACAGTTTCGATAGCTCTTTACCTTGGCTAAATATCAAGTCGGTGGCGAATTCAGTCGAAAGGTATTGCATGACGCACATGGGTAACACACGGTTTGAGAGTGATA
>NZ_DATNJW010000060.1:0-2769 GCF_035603715.1 Mycobacterium sp.
TTGGCGGGGCACCACACTCAGGCGATCGAGTATCTGATCGGCAACCACGTCATCGCCGAGAGCATGTTCCGCTACGACGTCAAGGCAATGTTGTACGCGCCGCTGCGCATGTTGGTCTACAGCGACGCCGACGGCAACGCGGTCTTCACGATGGACCAGCCCGGTCCGGCGTTCGGCAGCCTCGGCCCTGCCGAGGTGGCCGCGGTCGGCAAGGATCTGGACCGCAAGGTGGTGAACCTGCTCCGCGTCGTGGGTGTGGACGCCGGGCAGGCCTTCGGCTGACGCACGAATCCGCTGGAGCCGTTGAGCTCCAGCGGATTCGAGTGCGATTACTTGCTGATTTCGATGCGCTGCGCCTGGGTTCCGGCGTAGGCGCCGGCAACCCGGACGGCCAGCACGCCGGCGTCGTAGGACGCCTTGACGGCCTCACCCGTGATGTGCGCGGGCAGCTGGAACGACCGGTGGAACGAACCGTAGCGAACCTCGCGGAGCGTGCGCCCGTCCTTGTCCTCGGCGTGCTCGTCGCGACGCTCGCCGTGGATGACCAGGCGGCCGTGGTCGACCTCGACGTTCACGTCTTTCTCGACGTCCACGCCCGGCAGTTCGAGCCGTACCACCGCGTCCTCGCCGTCCTTGACGATCTCGGCGGCAGGATTGAATCCACCGGCTACCGGCTTGGCCCAGTCGGTCGCCGCCGCCGGCCCAAAGAAATCGCGCATCCAGCGGTCGACATCCCACGCGGGTCGCGACCACAGGGTCAGGTTGCTCATTCGTGTCTCCTCGTACTGTGTGAGTGCCGACGACTTGCCGGCTCTACAGGTAGAAACTTGAGTCGACCACGCTTAAGTTCCGTCAGTCGTTTCGCCGTCAGCGAACGCCGCGCCGCGACAAAGCTCTTGTAGCTCAGCGCTTCTGGGTGGTTACCAGACGTCCCCGTCGCGCCAATCGCAGGCCAACGGCGCGGTGTCGTCCAGGTTTGTCCCGAGCGGGAAGACGAACACCGACCCGTCGTCGTCGGGAGTCGGGATCGGCCCGCCCGGCGCCAACACCGATGTCGGGCCGCGCCACGGCAGCCAACCGCGCAGGGTGTAGAGCCGCCTGCCCCGGTCCGACGAACTCAGCGCACCGATCTGGTAGCCGCCGCGGATCACCTGCTCGCAGGCGTCGAGGATCGCGATGGCCAGACCCTGTCCGCGCCAATCCTCGCGCACCGCAACAGCTTCCACGTATCCGCAGCGCAGCGATAACCCGCGGTACAGCAGGCGTCGCTGCACCACGGCGCCGTGCGCGATGATCGCACCGTGATCCCAGATCAGGGCATGCATTCCGCCCAGCGCGTGGTCCCAGTCGGCGGCCGTGAACTCGCCGGCGAACGCCTCGTTGACCATCTCGTGCGCGCGCTGCCGCGCGTCGCTTTCCAAGTCGGCGGTGTGGACTAACCGGGCGGTGTGAACCTGGGTGCGCACACTGCTGGTCTACCAGTTGGACTAGTCCGCCGCCACCGAACTCGACATGGAAGTTGCGGCGATTCTGGGACGCGACCAGTGCAGTCGCACGTGCTGGCCCGGACGCACCTGGGCGAGCTTGTCGATGTCCTGGTCGGCGATCACGCCGGCCACCGGATAGCCGCCGGTAACCGGGTGATCGGGTCCCAGGATCACCGGTAATCCGTTGGGCGGCACCTGGATCGCGCCGCGGGTCGCACCTTCGCTGGGTAGTTGGCGTCCCGGGTCGCGGTGTCGCAGCGGTCGTCCTTCGAGCCGCATGCCGACGCGATCGCTGCGGTCCGACGCCATCCAGATGGTGTGCACGAGGGCGTCGGCATCGGCCAGCCAGTCGTCGCGCGGGCCGGGAGCAACCAGAAGTTCGACCAATTGGTCGGAGATCGGCGCCACCGGCGCCTGGTCGAGCTCCGGGTACTCCTCGGTGTGTTCCCCGATCGGCAACACGTCACCGGGTTGCAGCGGCAACGGTCCGATTGCCGACATCACGTCGTAGCTACGCGAGCCCAGCACCGGAGTCACGTCGAAGCCGCCACGCACGGCCAGGTAGCTGCGCAATCCGGAACGCGGAACGCCTAATGTGATCACCTCGCCGTCGCGGACGTGCTGAATACTGTTGGCGCCGAACATGGTTACGCCAACCCGGGGATTGGTGTCGGCGCCGGTGACCGCGACGTCGACGCTGCCGCCGCGGACTCGCGCGGTGAACCCACCCATCGTCACCTCGATGGTGGCGCGGTCGTCCGGGTTGGCCACCAGCCGGTTGGCCAGCGTGTGTGACCGCCGGTCGGCGGCCCCCGACCGGGTCACGCCGAGATGGGCGAGTCCGACGCGGCCGAGATCTTCGATGAGGGCCAGCGGTCCGGGGCGGAGAATCTCCAGGGTCGTCATGTCGCCTCGCTATGCAGCCCGAAACTGGACCCACATGCCTGGCGTCAGCAACGCCGGATCGGGCCGATCGATGTCCCACAACACCGCGTCGGTGTGGCCGATCAGCTGCCATCCGCCGGGGGAACGACGCGGGTAGATTCCGGTGAATTCGCCGGCCAGGCCCACCGCACCGGCCGGGACCGATGGGCGTGGCTCAGACCGTCGCGGCACGGCCAAGCACGGGTCGCCACCGACCAGATAGGCGAAACCCGGTGCGAAACCGCAGAATCCGACCTTCCATGGGTTGGCCGAGTGAGCGTCGATGACCTGTGCCGTGGACATTCCGGTGAGCTCAGCGACCTCGGCGAGGTCGGCGCCGTCGTAGACGACGTCGATC
>NZ_DATNJW010000061.1:0-33747 GCF_035603715.1 Mycobacterium sp.
ACCATCACCGCCGAGCGGACACCGTTCGTGGTACTGACGTCCAACGCCACCCGCGAACTCTCCGAAGCGCTCAAACGGCGCTGCCTGTTCTTGCACATCGACTTCCCCAGCCCCGACCTGGAACGCCGAATCCTGTTGTCCCGGGTGCCCGAACTGCCCGGCCACATTGCCGAAGAGCTGGTGCGCATTATCGGGGTGCTGCGCGGCATGCAGCTCAAGAAGCTGCCATCCGTCGCCGAGACCATCGACTGGGGGCGCACGATACTGGCGCTCGGCTTGGACACCATCGACGACGCGACCATCGCCGCCACCATGGGTGTCGTGCTCAAGCATCAATCCGATCAGCAACGCGCCGTCGGCGAACTACGGCTGAACTGAGGCACACCTGATGGCCGTCCGCCGCGTTCGCCCCAGCCAGCCGCTGGCCCCGCATGGCCTGCCGGGTCATCTGGTTGGCTTCGTGGAAGCCCTACGTGCACAAGGTATCTCGGTTGGACCGTCGGAGACCGTGGATGCCGGCAGGGTGATGGGCGTCCTCGGGCTCGGTGACCGCGAGATTCTGCGTGAAGGTCTGGCGTGCGCGGTGCTACGCCGGCCCGAGCACCGCGAAACCTATGACGCGATGTTCGACCTGTGGTGGCCGGCGGCGCTGGGCACCCGCGCGGTGGTCACCGAGGAGGACGCCGTCGATCCCGACGTCCAGCTTCCGCCCGACGACGTCGAGGCGATGCGCCAGATGCTGCTGGACCTGCTGACAGACAACCCCGAGCTTGCCGACATGGATGAGCGACTCGTCGCGATGATCGCCCAGATCGTCGACGCCTACGGCAAGTACAACTCCAGCCGCGGCCCGTCGTACTCGTCATATCAGGCCCTCAAATCGATGGCGCTGGACGAGTTGGAGGGCAAGCTGCTGGCGGGCCTACTCGCTCCGTACGGCGACGAACCGACACCGACTCAGGAGCAGATCGCCAAAGCGCTTGCCGCGCAGAGGATCACACAACTGCGAAAAATGGTCGACGCCGAGACCAAGCGGCGCACCGCCGAGCAACTCGGCCGTGACCATGTCCAGATGTACGGCATTCCGCAGCTATCCGAGAACGTCGAATTCCTGCGCGCCTCAGGTGATCAGCTTCGCTCGATGCGCCGTGTCGTGCAACCGCTGGCCCGCACGCTGGCGACCCGGCTGGCGGCACGGCGGCGCCGCGCCCGCGCCGGTGCGATCGACCTGCGCAAGACGCTGCGCAAATCGATGTCGACCGGTGGCGTTCCGATCGACCTGGTGCTGCGCAAGCCGCGCCCGGCCCGTCCCGAACTGGTGGTGCTGTGCGACGTGTCGGGGTCGGTCGCCGGCTTCAGCCACTTCACCCTGCTGTTGGTGCACGCGCTGCGCCAGCAGTTCTCCCGTGTTCGGGTCTTCGCCTTCATCGACACCACCGACGAGGTCACCCACATGTTCGGCCCAGACGCCGACCTGGCCGTGGCCATCCAGCGGATCACCCGGGAGGCCGGGGTCTACACCCGCGATGGCCACAGCGACTACGGCAATGCCTTCGTCTCGTTCATTCAGGCACATCCCAACGTGCTGTCGCCGAGAAGCTCGCTGCTGGTGCTCGGTGACGGGCGCACCAACTACCGGGACCCGGCCACCGACGTGTTGGCGCACATGGTGACCGCCAGCCGGCACGCGCACTGGCTCAACCCGGAGCCCAAGCACCTGTGGGGTAGCGGCGATTCGGCGGTGCCGCGCTACCAGGATGTGATCACCATGCACGAATGCCGCTCCGCCAAGCAGCTGGCAGCTGTGATTGACCAGCTGCTGCCGGTCTAGGGCCGCGCGGGCAGGCGGCGCATTCCGCACTGCAGCGAGCGAATTTCCTCGCTTGCACACCTCAAACTGAGGTTATTGTAAGCGCGGCATCAGATAAGCGTAGGAAGCCATTATCTCGGGCATAGGTGCGCTATTTGCAACCGGCAGAAGTGGATTGAGATTCGTCATGCTGAAAAGTCTTCGTGTCATCGCGCCGATTGTCGGTGCGACCGGTGCTTCGATCGCCCTATCCATGTCGGCCCACGCCGACGTCGATGTGACCGACCCTTTGTTGGGCAGCACCAATGCGATGTTCCTCGGCGGCACTGCCGAACCGACACCGTCGACGGCTTATGTGGAGGCCGCCGAAAAGCTGTTCCTGGAGCCACTGGGGTTCGCCGATAGCGCGTCAATCTGCGACATGGCCGGAAACTTGCCGTGCGACGGTTCGTTGCAGGTGTTGACGACGCCGGAAGTGTTCGAGTTCGGCCCGAGCAGCCTTCAAGACGAGACGAACCTCGTTTACGCGATCGAAGCTGAATACAACGCGGGTGAGATGAGTCCCTCCGATCCGCTGACGGTATTCGCATACTCCCAGAGCGCCATCGCCGCTTCGGCGGCCGAGAAAATGCTTGCGCAAGACGGCATTCCTCAGCAAGACCTGCATTTCGTGTTCATCGGCGACCCGAGCGACGCGAACGGCATCGCGACGAACATCTATGCAGACCTGGTCCAGTTGTTCGGCGGCGGAACAACCGGGACGACTCTCACGGACGACGTTCTCGCCGCCATCAACGAAGACCAATTCGCCCCGGGCGGCTTGCTTGCCGGTTACACACCCGATGACCTGTACCCGACGACCGTCTACACGATTGACACCGACGGGGTCGCCGACTGGCAAGAGGATTGGAACGCTGTTCTCGCCGGCGGCGGCAGCCCTCTGGACGCCCTCGGGAACGGTCTCTACCACTTCTTCACCACGCATGTGGAATACCTGGGGTTGACTCCGGAGGAGGTCGCCAGCGGCGTGGCGACGACCACCGGCTTGACCACGACGATCACCATCCCTGACGGATCGGACGCAGGCTCGATCATCAACGACGGGGCAGCGCTGCTGGGCGCTTTTTCCCATGGTGTTGCGGACAGCGGAGCGATCGTGGCCTTGTTCGACACCATCGAAGACCTCTTCAACCCGGCCTACTTCTGACCGACCTGGCGGAGTAACTCCGCGGTCTTGGCATTCGTTGGCGCGGCGGGCATCCCGTTCGCCGGGTGCTGGTGTGGCCTATGTGACATTGGAAGCCTCCTCCACACCGCTCAAGTAAGCTGGCAAACCGTGCAAAAGCGGCGGCTGGGCGTGATGGGCGGAACCTTCGATCCCGTCCACAACGGTCACCTGGTCGCGGCCAGCGAGGTGGCTGATCTGTTCGACCTCGACGAGGTGGTGTTCGTGCCGACCGGCCAGCCCTGGCTGAAGGGCCGCCAGGTCAGCGCCGGCGAAGACCGCTACCTGATGACGGTCGTCGCCACCGCGGCCAACCCCCGCTTCTCGGTCAGCCGCGTCGACATCGATCGCGCCGGGCCCACCTACACCAAGGACACTCTGCGGGATCTGCACACACTGAATCCCGACTCCGACCTGTACTTCATCACCGGTGCCGACGCGCTGGCCTCCATCCTGTCCTGGCAGGACCTGGACGAGCTGTTCGCGGCGGCGCGATTCGTCGGCGTCAGTCGGCCCGGCTACGAGCTCGGCAGCGAGCATCTCAGCGGCGTCCTCGACGGTCTGCCCGAGGACGCGCTGTCGTTGGTCGAAATCCCGGCGCTGGCCATCTCGTCCACCGACTGCCGCCTGCGCGCCGCGGAAGGCCGGCCGCTGTGGTACCTGATGCCTGACGGCGTCGTGCAGTACATCTCCAAGCGCAACCTCTACCGCAAACCCCCGGAGCAGGCGTGACGGCCACGACCGAGGCGATCGACATGGCTACCGTCGCCGCCCGCGCGGCCGCATCGAAGCTTGCCGACGACGTCGTCGTCATCGACGTGTCCGATCAACTCGTCATCACCGACTGCTTCGTGATCGCCTCGGCGTCCAACGAGCGGCAAGTCAACGCCATCGTCGACGAGGTCGAAGAGAAAATGCGCGAGGCCGGCTACAAGCCCGCTCGCCGCGAGGGCACCCGCGAAGGCCGCTGGACGCTGCTGGACTACGTCGACATCGTCGTGCACATCCAGCACCAAGACGAACGCGATTTTTACGCGCTGGATCGGCTCTGGCGGGACTGTCCTCTGGTCACGGTGGACGTCTCATGAGCGTGCGCCGGCTGGTGATGATGCGACACGGTCAGACCGAGTTCAACCTCGACAGCCGGATGCAGGGTCAGCTCGACACCGAGCTGACCGAGCTGGGCCGGGCCCAGGCGATCGCCGCGGCCGAGGCGTTGGCCAAACACCATCCGCTGCTGGTCGTGTCGTCGGATCTGCGTCGCGCATACGACACCGCGATCGAGTTGGAGGAACGCACCGGCCTGCGGGTCCGGGTCGACGAACGCCTGCGAGAAACCCACCTCGGCGACTGGCAGGGCATGACTCACACCGAGATCGACGCGATCGCCCCGGGCGCCCGACTGGCGTGGCGCGACGACGCCAGGTGGGCACCGCACGGCGGGGAGAACAGGGTCGACGTGGCCGCCCGCAGTCTGCCGCTGATCGCCGAGCTGGTCGCCGGTGAGCCGGAGTGGGGCGCCGCCGACGAACCGGTGCGGCCGGTGGTGCTGGTCGCGCACGGTGGCCTGATCGCCGCGCTGACCGCGGCTTTGCTGCGGTTACCGGTCGACAACTGGCCCGCATTGGGCGGCATGGGCAACACCAGCTGGACGCAGCTGTCTGGTCACACCGCCGACCCCGATGGCGCCGACGATTTCGACGCCATCCGGTGGCGGCTTGACGTGTGGAACGCATCGGCACAGGTCGCCGGCGATGTCCTCTGAGCGGCCGACACGGCCGACGCTCCTGGTCTTCGCCGATTCCCTTGCCTACTACGGGCCCACCGGCGGGCTACCGGCAGACGACCCGCGGATCTGGCCCAATATCGTTGCTGCACAGCTGGGTTGGGAACTGGAGCTGATCGGCCGGATCGGTTGGACGTGCCGGGATATCTGGTGGGCAGCCACCCAGGACCCGCGGGCGTGGGCGGCGTTGCCTCGCGCTGGAGCGGTGATCTTCGCGACCGGGGGCATGGACTCGCTGCCGTCGCCACTGCCCACCGCATTGCGCGAGCTGATCCGCTACGTGCGTCCGCCGTGGCTGCGGCGATGGGCTCGCGACGGCTACGGCTGGGTGCAGCCGCGACTGTCTCCGGTGGCCAGAGCTGCTCTGCCGCCGCACCTTTCGGTCGAATACCTCGAACAGACCCGCGGCGCAATCGATTTCAACCGGCCCGGAATCCCGATTGTGGCATCGCTTCCCTCGGTGCACATCGCCGAGACCTACGGGAAGGCTCATCACGGCCGGCCGGGCACGGTCGCGGCGATCACCGAGTGGGCCGACCAACACGACGTCCCGCTGGTCGACCTGAAAGCCGCTGTCGCCGAACACGTGCTGAGCGGTCGCGGCAATCCCGATGGAATCCACTGGAACTTCGAAGCGCACCAGGCCGTCGCGGAATTGATGCTCAAGGCGCTGGCCCAGGCCGGCATCGACGCCGAGAAACCGCGCGGCTGACTTCATGCCTGTAGTCGTAGTGACCGATTCATCGGCGCGCCTCCCCGAAGAGCTGCGTCTGCAATGGGGGATACGGCAAGTCCCCCTGCACATCCTGCTCGACGGCACCGACCTGCGCGACGGCGTGGACGACATCCCAGGCAACATTCACGAATACGGAGACGCCACCACGGCGGCCGCGACGCCGGCCGAGTTGGCCGATATCTACCGGCAAGCGCTTGCCGACAGCGGCGGCGACGGGGTGATCGCCGTGCACCTTTCCAAGGCGTTGTCGGGAACGCTAGGTGCTGCCGAGACCTCCGCTGCCGAGATCGGCTCAGCAGTAAGGGTTCTCGACTCGAAATTCACCGGGATGAACACCGGCTTCATCGCGCTCACTGCGGCACGGGCCGCAGCCGACGGCGCCGACCTGGACACCGTCGTGCAAGCCGCCACCGCCGCGGTGAGCCGCAATCACGGGTTCATCGTCGTGCACCAGTTGGACAACCTGCGGCGAAGCGGGCGCATCGGCGGTGCGGGTGCGTGGCTGGGCACCAAGCTGTCACTGAAGCCGCTGTTGCGCATTGATGACGGTAAACTTGTTCTGGCACAACGAGTTCGTACGGCCAACAAAGCGATCGCGACAATGATCGATCGGGTGAGCGAGATCGTCGGGGAACGATCCGCTTCGCTCGCGGTACATCACGTTGCCAACCCCGACGGCGCCCAGAACCTGGCCGCCGCCTTGGCCGAGCGACTGCCGGTGTGTGAGCCGGCGATCGTGACCGACCTGGGCCCGGTCCTCGCATTGCACGTCGGCGCCGGAGCTCTCGCGGTGTGCCTGGAAGTGGCCGGCGACGTGGTTCCGCCGGCCCGATCTCGACGCTGATGGCATCCCGCGTTCAGGCCCCGTTCACGGTTCAATTCGCGGGCTCCGTGACTTTGCGCTACATCTTTAGAGACAGATGCTTAAACTCTTGCTGAGACGCGACCAGGGGGCAACAGGGAGGTGGTCAGTGCCGATACAACCGACAATACAAGCAGCGCTGGGAGGTTTGCGCGTTGCAAATCTCGTTCTGGTAAAGCGTGGCTCGATTTTCAGTGCCGCCGGCGGTAAGGTCCTGCGTTCACCGCGCGTCGAGCCTTACCTGAATTGTGAATTCACATGATTGGACGTTCCGGCATGAGAACGGACATTCACCAGGCAGCCGGACTCGGACATTGGGCTGGTCGAGATGCGGTCGAGCGCTTGCTACCTGATGAGGAAATTCGAAAGCTCAATCGTGACCTTCGGATACTAATCGCAAGCAACGGCACCCTCACTCGGATTCTCGGCATCGTCGCTAATGATGAGATCGTCGTGCAGATCGTTGAGCAGCAGGTTCACGCTGTATCGCCGAGGATACCCGATTTAGAGGAATTACCGGACGGCCGGATTCTTCAGCGCCGGATCTTACTGAAGGGCCGGAGTTCAGGGCACCCATTTGTAGCCGCGGAGTCGTTGATTGCTGTTGACTCATTACCTCCCGCGATTACTACAAGCTTGACACAGTCGGAGCGGCCTATTGGTGAGATTATGGCTGATAGTTGCCTTGAAACGTTTAAGGAGGAAGCTAAAGTCTGGATAGGGCAGCCGCCTGGCTGGCTCGCACTTGCTGGATACCATAATTCGGAACCAAGAATTGCCGCTCGGCGGTATCGCGTTATTGCCCAAGGACAACCAGTGATCATTATCACGGAGTACTTTCTTCAGAATGTATTCCAAGATGCTCCGTAGTATGAGCCCGATCGTTGCCAGGATTCGTACGACATCGAATACAAGGAGTCGGAAATAGATTTGACCTACGTCTCGAACAGTGACAACGGCAAGTCCCAGCCTTTGTACCCACGGATTGAAACCGCTTTGCGCACTGCGCAGCATGATCGGCCCATGCTGTCTTTTGCGCTCCGCGGGATCGACGAAACACGGTCACGGCGGCGAGCCGGGGAGGCGATCCAGTGATGCAGAATGGGAACCTAGCAAGCCTGCTGGCTACGCGGGCAGCAGAAGCAGGATGGTATGACAAGCCCGCGTACTACGCGCCACACGTCCTGACACATGGCGAAATCCATAACAGCGGCGCACGTCTTGGCGAAGTGCTGAGAAGCCGCGGTATTTCCAGTGGCGACCGCGTCCTGTTGTGTCTGCCGGATTCGCCGGAATTAGTGCAGCTATTGCTAGCCTGTCTGGGCCGTGGGATTCTGGCGTTCGTCGCGAATCCGGAGTCCCATCTCGAAGACCACGCCTTCCAGGAACGTGACATCGAGCCGGCGCTTGTCGTCACGACAGCCGCTCTCCGCGCTCGGTTTCAACAGTCGCGCGTTGTGGAACCCGGAGAGCTCCTGGCCGAGGCCGGCCGAGTCGAGGCCGGCGACTACGAGCCGCTGAGCAGCGACGCTCTCGCGTACGCTACCTACACTTCGGGTACTACCGGTCCACCGAAAGCTGCGCTGCACCGGCACGGCGATGTGTCAGCTTTTGTCGAGGCGATGTGTGGCAAAGCGCTGCGGCTCACTCCCGAAGACATCGGGCTGAGCAGTGCACGCATGTACTTCGCGTACGGTCTGGGTAATTCGGTTTGGTTCCCACTGGCCACCGGTGGTTCGTCAGTAATCAATCTGTCTCCGGTTAGCCCGGAGAAAGCTGCCGAGCTGAGTGCGAGATTTGGGCCGTCGGTGCTCTATGGTGTGCCAACTTTCTTCGCCAGAATTGTTGAGACGTGCTCACCTGATTCGTTTAGCTCGCTACGGTGTGTGGTTTCAGCGGGAGAGGCGCTCGGGGTTGGGCTCGCCGATCGACTCGTAGAATTCTTCGGCGGTATTCCTATTCTTGACGGAATTGGATCTAGCGAGGTCGGGCAGACATTTGTATCGAACAGCATCGATGAATGGCGTCGAGGAACCATTGGCAAAGTTCTCAAACCTTATGAGATTCGAGTGGTGGCGGACGGCGAACCCGCCAAACCGGGCGTCGAGGGCGACTTGTGGGTCCGAGGGCCATCGATAGCGGCCGGCTACTGGAACCGTCCCGCAGAACCGTCGACGGCAGGTAAGTCGACCGACGGGGATTGGCTCAATACCGGTGATCGAGTTTCAATCGACGGCGACGGATGGGTTACGTACCGTTGCCGCGCGGATGATATCGAAATCGTCGGAGGGCTCAACGTCAATCCAGTCGAGGTTGAGCGGCTCATCGTCGACCACGACAATGTGGCGGAGGCCGCGGTTGTCTCAGTAACGGAGCCCGCCGGAGCGACGGCGTTGCAGGCGTTTGTGGTCCCGGCGAGCGGCAAACTAGTTGAGCAGTCGATTATCCGAGACATTCACCGCCGATTGCTTACCCAGTTGTCTGCCTTCAAGGTGCCGCACAGGTTTGCCGTGGTTGAACAACTCCCTCGAACCTCGAACGGAAAGTTGTTGCGAGGTGCGCTTCGTGCGGAGAGTCCAACGGAGCCGATTTGGGACCTCGCGGCCATGGGGCCGCAGCTGGACCCGGAGACGACCGATAGCGCACCGGCATCGAATTTTCGCGTTCCTGAAAACCCGGGCGGCACCACCCTTAACGAACGGTTGGCCGTTTTGCAGGAAGAACGTCACCGGCTGGTGGTGGAGGCGGTCGGTATAGAGGCCGCCAAGATATTGGGCGAGCCTGATTTTCAGTCGATGAATCCGGATCTCACTTTCGCGGAGCTTGGATTCGATTCGCAGATGACAGTCGAACTTCGCAATCGGGTGGCGGCAGTGACAGGTCTGCGCCTGCGCGACACGGTGGGGTGGGATTACGGCTCGATTACCGGACTGGCCCGTTACTTGGAGGGTGAACTCGCTGGCTCGAAAACGCCGGTGCCGCAGCCTTCCCCAGCAAACGCCGATGAGCCGGTGGTCGTGGTGGGGATGGGCTGCCGGTTCCCGGGTGGGGTGGATTCCCCGCACGCGCTGTGGGAGGTCGTGGCGGCGGGCCGGGATCTGGTGTCGGAGTTCCCTGTCGATCGGGGTTGGGATGTCGGGGAATTGTTCGACCCTGATCCAGACGCGATGGGCAAGACCTACGCGCGGCAGGGCGGATTTGTCGCCGACGTGGCCGGTTTTGATGCCGGGTTTTTCGGGATCGCCTCCGGCGAGGCATTGGCGATGGATCCGGAGCAACGATTGTTACTGGAATGTTCCTGGGAGGCCCTGGAGCACGCCGGAATCGAACCGACATCGCTGCGGGGCTCGGCGACCGGGGTGTTCACCGGGATCTTCGGGCAAAGCTATGCCAGCGAGGCGACCGACCTGGAGGGGTATCGGCTCACCGGTACGGCGTCGAGCGTCGCCTCGGGGCGGGTGTCGTATTTCCTGGGGCTGGAAGGCCCGGCGGTGTCGGTGGACACCGCGTGTTCGTCGTCATTGGTGGCCATGCATTGGGCGGTGCAGTCGTTGCGGTCGGGAGAGTCCGATTTGGCGTTGGCCGCTGGCGCGACGGTGCTCTCTTCTCCAGCGGTTTTCGTGGGGTTCAGTCGACAGCGGGGCCTGGCAGTCGATGGGCGGTGCAAGTCGTTTGCCGGCGCTGCTGACGGGACAGCCTGGGGTGAGGGCGTCGGGGTCGTGGTGCTCGAGCGGTTGTCGGATGCGCGACGGCTAGGCCATTCGGTGTTGGCGGTAGTGCGCGGTAGCGCGGTCAACCAGGACGGTGCCTCTAACGGCTTGACCGCACCTAATGGACCTTCCCAGCAGCGGGTGATTCGAGCGGCGTTGGCCAGCGCGGGTCTGACCGCTGCCGATGTGGATGTGGTGGAGGCCCACGGCACGGGTACCACATTGGGTGATCCCATTGAGGCGCAGGCGCTGTTGGCGACCTACGGGCAGGATCGGCCACCGGGGCGACCGGTCTGGTTGGGCTCGATCAAATCGAATATGGCTCACACTCAGGCCGCGGCCGGCGTGGCCGGGGTCATCAAGATGGTGCAGGCGATGCGCTATGGGGTGATGCCGGCGACGCTGCACGTCGATGTTCCTTCCCCTTACGTGGATTGGTCGAGCGGCGAGGTGTCGGTGTTGACCGAGGCTCGCGACTGGCCGGCCGATGAGCATCCGCGCCGGGCAGGTGTTTCCTCGTTTGGGATCAGCGGCACCAACGCTCACGTGATCTTGGAGGAAGCTCCGGCCGACGAAACCGAAAGTGCCAGCGGTACAACAGTTTCCGGTGAACCTGACCGGATCGGGTTGTCGGCGCTGCCGTGGGTGATTTCGGCTCGATCGGCTGAGGCATTGACCGCGCAGGCGAGCCGATTGCTGACCCACGTGCAAGCTGACGAACGCCTGAACCCTGCCGATGTGGGGTGGTCGTTGGCGCGGCGGTCGGTGTTTGAGCATCGAGCAGTGGCGGTGGGCGCTGATCGCCAGCAGTTGGTCGCGGGGTTGACCGGGATCGCCCGCGGAGAGGCGGCTACGGGCGTGGTGATGGGCCGGGCGAGCTCGGTCGGCAAGACGGTGATGGTGTTCCCCGGCCAGGGGTCGCAGGCGATTGGGATGGGCCGCGAGTTGTATGACCAGTTGCCGTTATTCGCCCACGCTTTTGATGCGGTGGCCGATGAGTTGGATCGGCATCTGCGACTGCCGCTGCGCCAAGTTGTGTGGGGCGATGATCAGGATCTGCTTGACAGCACGGAGTTCGCCCAACCGGCGTTGTTCGCGGTTGAGGCGGCGTTGTTCACCTTGTTGCGGAGCTGGGGTTTGAGCCCGGATTTTGTGATGGGTCATTCGGTGGGGGAGTTGTCGGCGGCATATGTGGCGGGGGTCTTGAAGCTGACGGACGCCGCGATGTTGGTCGCTGCGCGGGGCCGGTTGATGCAGGGCCTGCCGGCGGGTGGAGCCATGGTCTCGGTGGGCGCCAGCGAACGCGAGGTGGCGCCGTCGCTCTGTGAAGGAGTGGCGATCGCGGCGATCAACGGTCCCGAATCGGTGGTGATCTCCGGTGCGCAGCCCGCAGTGAGCGCGATTGCGCAGCGGTTCGCTGAGCAGGGCCGGCGGATCCGGCCGTTGGCCGTCTCCCATGCGTTTCATTCGCCGTTGATGGAGCCGATGCTCGAGGAGTTCGCGCGGATCGCCGCCCAGGTTGAGGTGCGGAAGCCGCAGATTGGCGTCGTGTCGAACGTGACCGCCGAGCTGGCCAGGTCCGGATCTGACTTTGGCTCGGCGCAGTACTGGGTGAACCATATCCGTCGGCCTGTGCGGTTCGCCGACAGTGCGCGCCATCTGCAAACCCGCGGCGCCACCCGTTTTATCGAGGTCGGTCCGGGCAGTGGTCTGACGGCGGCCATCGAACAGTCGCTGTCGCCCACTGAAATCGAGGTGGTCTCGGTGCTGGCTAAAGGCCGTCCCGAGGTGGCTTCACTGGTGACTGCGGCCAGTCAGCTGTTTGCCACTGGGATGCCGGTCGATTGGCCGGCGGTGTTTGCCGGCTCGGGTGGACGGCGGGTGGAGTTACCCACCTATGCGTTTCAGGGGCGCCGGTATTGGGAGCAGGGGGCTTCGTCAGGGCCCAGTGATGCGACCGCCTTGGGTGTGGAAGGGACCGGGCACCCGCTGTTGGGTGCGGTAGTGGAGCGACCGGATTCCGATGGACTGGTGTTGACCGGTCGGTTGTCGCTAGCGGCTCAGCCGTGGTTGGCCGATCACTCGGTGGGCGGGGTCGTGCTGTTTCCCGGGACTGGTTTTGTGGAGTTGGTGATCCGCGCCGCGGATGAGGTCGGGTGCACGGTCATCGACGAGCTGGTGCTGGCCACGCCACTGGTAATGCAGCAGGGCGCCGGGTTGCAGCTGCAGGTGGTGGTTGGAGCTGCCGGTGAGGCCGGCAGCCGCCCGGTGTCGGTGTATTCCCGGCGCGATCAACCCGATGCGGAGTGGTTGCTGCACGCGGAGGGCATGCTCGGTGCAGCCGTCGCCGAAGCATCGGCGGATTTCTCCGTGTGGCCGCCGGTCGATGCGGAAAGCGTGGACCTTTCGGATGGCTATGCGCAGCTCGCAGCGCGCGGCTACGAGTACGGCCCGGCGTTTCAGGGCTTGGTGGCGCTATGGCGGCGCGGCCCAGAGCTCTTCGCAGAGGCCGCCATCCCCGCGGAGGCCGGTGTTCACGTCGACGGGATGGGAATTCATCCGGCCCTGCTGGATGCGGTTTTGCACGCCATTGGGCTTGCCGGCGACACCACCCAAACGGTGTTGCCATTTTGCTGGCGGGGGGTGTCGCTTCATGCGGGCGGCGCTGATCGGGTGCGGGCCCGCTTGGCCCCGTTGGGTGCGGATGCGATGTCGGTGGAGATAGCCGATGCTGCGGGGTTGCCGGTGTTGGCGGTGCGCTCGCTGGTGACCCGCCCGATGACCGGCGAGCAGCTACACGCCGCGGTGACTATGGCTGCCGCCCGCCCAGATCGCGAACCGCTAGAAGTCGTGTGGTCCCCAATACCGCTGAAGCCCAACGGAATTGACGGGCTGGAGCAGCTCCCGGTGATTTCCTGGGAAGAGTTTCTGGCCGGCGATGGTGCTGGTTTGGGCGAGGTTACCAACGGTAACGGTGAAAGGGCCGGCGCAGGGCGAGTGGTGGTGTGGCAGTGCGGGTCTGCCGGCGACGATGTGGTGGGCTCGGTACATACCGCCACCCACACCGCCCTGCAAGTGCTGCAGCGCTGGCTGATTGGCAGTCAAACGGGCACGTTGGTGGTGTTGACCCATGGTGCGGTGGCGTTGCCCGGCGAGGATGTCAGCGATCTGGCCGCCGCGGCGGTGTGGGGTCTGGTGCGTTCAGCGCAGGCAGAACATCCGGGTCGTATCGTGCTCATCGACGCTGACACGCCGGTCGATGCGGGGGTGCTCGCCGCTGCCGGAGAGCCCCAACTGCTGGTGCGCGCCGGTGGTGTGCACGCCGCCCGGCTGGCCCCGGCCCCGCCGCTGCTGCCGTTACCCGCAGAGCAGCCGGCGTGGCGGTTGTCGGCCGGTAGCAGCGGGACACTGGAGGGTCTGGTGATCCGGCCCTGCCCGCAGGCACAAGCACCTCTGCAGGCAGGGCAGGTGCGGGTAGCGGTGGCGGCGGCGGGGGTCAATTTCCGGGATGTGATGGCGGCGTTGGGTATGTATCCCGGCGAGGCGCCGGTGCTGGGTGCGGAAGGGGCCGGGGTGGTGGTCGAGACCGGTCCCGAGGTCGCTGGCGTTGCTGTCGGTGACGCGGTGATGGGGTTGATCAACGGGACGGGTCCATTGGCGGTGGCGGACCGGCAGATGCTGGTCAAGATGCCGCAGGGCTGGTCGTTTGCTCAGGCCGCGGGTGTGCCGGTGGCGTTTCTGACGGCTCTGTACGGGCTGGTGGATCTGGCCGACATCCGTGCTGGGGAATCGGTTCTGGTACATGCCGCCACGGGTGGGGTGGGTATGGCTGCGGTGCAGCTGGCTCGGCAACGGGGGGCGGAAGTTTTCGTCACCGCCAGCCGTGGTAAATGGGACACGCTGCGCGCCATGGGTTTTGATGATGACCACATCGGTGACTCCCGCACGATGAGCTTCGAAGAGCAGTTCCTGTCGGCCACCGACGGACGCGGGGTTGACGTAGTGCTCAACTCGCTGGCCGGCGAATTCGTGGATGCCTCGTTGCGGTTACTGGTCCACGGCGGGCGCTTTATCGAAATGGGCAAGACCGATATCCGCGACGCGCAGGTGATCGCCACCCAATATCCCGGTGTGCGCTATCGGGCGTTCGACCTGGCCGAGGCCGGCCCGCAGCGCATGCAGGCGATGCTGATTGAGCTGACGGAGCTGTTCGACACCCGGGTGTTGCACCGGCTGCCGGTGACCACTTGGGATGTGCGCTGTGCCGTGGAGGCCTACCGGTTTATGAGTAAAGCCCTCCACATCGGCAAAATAGTCTTGACCATGCCCTCGGCGCTGGCTGATGAGCTTGCCCAAGGCACGGTATTGATAACCGGTGGCACCGGCATGGCCGGTGGCGAGCTGGCCCGCCATGTGGTCAACGCCTACGGGGTGCGGCAGGTCGTGTTGGCCAGTCGGAGTGGGAGTCGGTCCGAGGTGACCGCGGAGCTGACCCTTGATTTGGCGCGGGCAGGCGCTCAGGTACAAGTGTTGGCCTGCGATGTGGCGGATCGACGCGCGGTAGCGGAGTTGTTGGCCCAGCTGGATCGGCGGTTCCCGCCGTTGCGCGGGGTGATTCATGCCGCGGGCGTGCTCGATGATGCGGTGATCACGTCGTTGACGCCGGATCGGGTCGATACGGTGTTGCGAGCCAAGGTGGACGCAGCGTGGAACCTGCACGAGCTGACCCGCGATCTGGGGTTGTCGATGTTTGTGCTGTGTTCTTCGATCGCCGGCACGGTGGGCGCAGCGGGGCAGGGTAATTACGCCGCGGCCAACGCGTTTTTGGACGGATTGGCCACTCATCGGCAGGCTGCGCAGTTGCCGGGAGTGTCCCTGGCGTGGGGGATGTGGGCCCGTTCCAGCGCCATGACCGCCCATTTGAGCAGCCGCGATATGGCCCGGCTAAACCGCGACGGGGTGGCGGCCATGACCACCGAGCAGGCGCTCGAGTTGTTTGACGCCGCACTGGCGATCGATCACCCCGTCGTCGTCGCCGCTCGCCTGGACCGCGCCGCGCTGGACACTCGAGCCCTCGACGGCGAGTTGCCGGCGCTGTTCAGCGGCCTGGCGCGCCGCCCACGGCGGCGCTCGGTAGACCACGTCGTTGACGCCACCCAATCGAGATCGGCGCTGGCCCAACGACTCAACGGGCTGGCCCCCGACGACCAACGCAACCTGCTGGTGGACATGGTGTGTTCGCAGGCGGCCGCGGTGTTGGGCCACGACGAAATCGACCCCGACACGACGTTCAAGGCTCTGGGCTTTGACTCGCTGACCGGTGTCGAGCTGCGCAACCACTTCAAGACCGCCACGGGGCTGACGTTGTCACCCACCCTGATCTTCGACCACCCCACCCCAGCCGCCGTTGCCGAGTACATCGGGCGGCAGCTCGCGGAAAGCCGCGAGCTCCAGCCCGAGCTGAGCTTGGACTGACCGACTAGCCCCGCGCCGTCACGACCTCTGCACGGCCAGCGGCGCGGTGTTGTCTTCCTCGGCGACTGCCGGCGGAGTCTTCGGCTTGGCGTGGTCGCCGCGGGGATGGACTACCAAGGGCCACCAGAACCAGCGACCCAGCATGGTTGCCAGCGACGGCATGAACAGCGTCCGCACCACCAGGGTGTCGAGCAGCAGGCCGATACAGACCGTCGAACCGAACTGGCCCAACACGGTCAGGTCGCTGCCCAGCATCGCTGCCATCGTGAACGCGAACACCAGGCCCGCCGATGTCACCACCGCACCGGTGCCGGCCATTGACCGGATATATCCGGTCTTGAGCCCTGCATGTATTTCTTCTTTGAATCTCGAGACCAGCAGCAGGTTGTAGTCGGAGCCGACGGCCAGCAGGATGATCACCGACAGTGCCACGACGATCCAGTGCAGATGCATGCCGAACAGGTCCTGCCAGATGAGCACAGACAGTCCGACGGATGCGGCGATCGAACTGCTCGCGGTTCCGACGATGACCATGGCTGCCACCACGCTGCGGGTCAGCAGCAGCATGATCATGAAGATCAGCGTCAAGGCCGACACCACCGCGATCATCAGGTCGTACTTCTCGCCGTCGGCCATGTCGCGGAATGTCGCGGCGGTGCCGCCGAGATACACCTTGGCGTCCGACAGCGAGGACTGCTTGAGCGCCTCCTGGGCCGCAGTGCGCTCCGCGGATACGCGGCCGATTCCTTCGGGCGACATTGGGTCACCCTGGTGAGTGATGAAGAACCGCACCGACTTTCCGTCGGGAGAGAAGAATAACTTCACGCCGCGAATGAATTCCGGGTTGGTGAACGCCTCGGGCGGCAGGTAGAAGAAGTCGTCGTTCTGCGACTTGTCGAAGCTCTGCCCCATCACGATGGAGGTGTCGCTCATCGCCTCCATCTGGTCGATCATCGCCTTGAACGTCTGGTACATGGTCAGCGTCAGACCGTGCGTCGTCTTCAGCGTCTCGAGCATGATCGGGATCAGCTTCTCCAACTCGCGCGAGGCCGCCGCCGTGCGGTCGATATCGCCGGAGAGGTCGTGGAACTTCTCGGCGAGTTGGTCGAAACCGTCGATCGAGTCGAACAACGACCGGAACGAGATGCACACCGGGATGTCGTAGCAGTGCTTCTCCCAGTAGAAGTAGCTGCGGATCGGCCGGTAGAAGTCCTCGAAGTCCGCGATGTGGTCCCGCAGGGTATCGGTGATCTCCGAGGTTTCCGCGGTGGTCTTCGCACTGTCGGTGGCCGCGTTCGCCAAGTCATGGGTGACCTTCGCCTGGCGCGCCGTCACGTCGATCATGATCTGCATCTCGTCGGCCATCTTCAGAATGTCGGCCATTCTGTCCTTGAGAAACTTCATATTCTGCATGGTCGTCTGGCTCTGGATGCTGTTCTGGAACGGAATCGAGCTGTGCTGGATGGGAATTCCCAGCGGCCGCGTGATGTCTTGGACCATCGCGATGCCGACGGTCCGCATCTCATTCTTGGCGACCCTGTCCAACACCAACATGTCGGCCGGATTGCGCATGTCGTGGTCGGCCTCGATCATCAGCAGGTCCGGATTCATTCGGGCCTCGGAGAAGTGCCGGTCGGCCGCGGCATAACCGACGTTGGACCGCGCCGATTCGGGTAGGTAATGACGGTCGTTGTAGCTCGGCTTATAGCCGGGTAGCGCGACCATGCCCACCAGGACGACAGCTGCGCTCACCGCGAAAACCGGTGCGGGCCAACGCACCACCGCCGTACCGACCCGCCGCCACAGCCGGCCGCGGGCCTGCTTCTTCTTCTCGAACAGCCCGAATTTGCTGCCAACGAAGACGACTGCCGGGCCCAGCGTCAGCCCGGCCGCCACCACAACCAGCATGCCGATCGCCACCGGGTCGCCCATGGTGTGGAACCAGGGCAACCGGCAAAAGCTGAGGCAATACGTCGCGCCGGCGATGGTCAGCCCGGACCCCAGCACAACCGGGGCCACGCCCTTGAAGGTTGTGTAGTAAGCGCTTTCGCGGTCTTCACCGGCTCGACGCGCCTCCTGATAGCGGCCGACCAGGAAGATGCCGTAGTCGGTGCCGGCCGCGATCGCCAGCATCGTCAGGATGTTCGCGGCGAACGTAGTGAGCCCAAAGGCGTTGTTGTAACCGAGAACCGCGACGATTCCGCGCGCACACGCCAGAGCGACGAAGGTCATGAACAGCTGGATCAGTGTGGTGACGATTGAGCGGTAGACCAGCAGCAACATGATCGCGATCGCGCCCAGGGTGAACAGCGTGATTTTTGCCAGGCTGTCGTTGCCGATGACGTGCATGTCGTCCGACAGCGCCGCCGAGCCGGTGACATGGGCCTGAACCCCGGGCGGCGCGGGCTCGTCGTCGACGACCTTGCGGACGGCCTCGACGGAGTTGTTGGCCTGGGTGGTGCCTTGGTTACCGGCGATGTTGACCTGGACGTAGGAAGCCTTGGCATCGGCGCTCTGTGCGCCCGCCGCGGTGAACCGGTCACCCCAGAAGTCCTGGATGTGCTGGACGTGCTTGGTGTCCTTACGCAGTTTGCGCACGATGTCGTCGTAGTAGCGGTGCGCGGCGTCGCCAAGCGGCTGCTGACTTTCCACCACCACCATGACCGTGCTGTTGGAACTGAACTCGTGGAAGTTGTGTCCCATCCGCATCATCGCCTGATTCGACGGCGCTTCCAGGGGCGCCATTGGCGCGGAATGGTTTTCGCCGACGATTTCCAGGCTGGGAACGGCGACGTTGACCACGACGGTCAGCACGACCCAGCCCAGGATGATCGGAATCGCGAAGATGCGAATGAAATGCGGAATGAAGGGGCGGTGCGGTTTGGCTGCTGTGCTCTGAGCGTCGGCTGTGTCTATGCGCGGCTTCTCACCGTCGGTTCGCGACGCATCGTCGCCGGTGCGGGTCATGCGGACTTCACCAGGCAGAACGTTTGGGCGTTGTGGCCGTCCGAGCTGCGGTGCTCGCGTAGCTCCCCGTCAACGGTGATGCGGCAGCCGATGTAGCCGGCATCGGTCTGCGCCATGATGTTGGCGCTCACCGCGGGCAGAGTGGTGGAAATGGTGTACGACCATGGCAGCGGCGCGTTGTTGATCTGGTGGGTGTTGGCGTCGGCGTCCCAGTAGTTGATGTTCGCGACGCTGCCGGGGGGCCCGTCGATCTCGTAAGTCACGACTTTGGGGTTGAACTGCACGATCTTGATTCCAGCTCCCGAGTTCGCGTTGAGGTCCTGCGAAGCGAACACCTTGTGCAGGCGCGTCACGGCCAGGGCGGAAACCGACAGCACTACCACCAGCAGCAGAGGTATCCATGCGCGTTTGAGCAGACCGCTAATCGACATCGCCCTCACTCGGTCTCCTCCTGCCGCCCGTCCGCAATATTGCCCGCGAACGCGTCGAGCCACGGATGCTTTCCGCCGTCGAGACGGACGCGTCCGGGGCAGCTTTACCGAACGAGCTGGCCTTTTGCCGGCCATCGTTGCCGATGCCGCTTAGAACCTTTGCTCGGCTAACAATGCTAGACGATAGGGCACGTCTGCGTTCTGTTAAGGCCCAACGATGTACCGCTCCTCGCACGGTTACTGCGCGGCGCGGCCGGTAACGGGAGGAAGGTCGGCCAACGTGACGATTCCAGGCTCGGCGGCGACGACTGCGGGCACCGCATTGGTCACCGGCATCGCGGTGTAGATCATGCCCAGGCCCATGAATCCCGGCTCGGTCCAACCCTTAGGTGGCAGACAGTGCACCACGGTGCGCATATTCGGCACCCCGAACACCTGGATGACGTGGCCGTGCTCGAGCGGCTTGGGCGGCACCACGTGACTGCCCATCGTCCAGTTGAAGCCGACGCTGACCACGTTGTGGTCGCCGACCCAGCCCCGGTGGTAGCCGAAGACGCTGCCGACCGTGCCGGCCGGGATCTTCATGAAACCCAGGTCTGAATCGCCGGTGGCCGCGGTGAAGGTGACGTCGAAGGTCAACTTGTCCAGCTCCGCGCCGATCGCGTCGGCCATCATCGCTGCCGATTCGGCGAAGACCTCACTTTCGCGTCGCACATTCTCGGCCAGCCCGGGTGTGTCGGGATCTTGCGAGAAACCCATGGCCGTTTGGGTTTCCGCCGATTCATACGTGGAGCAGTCCACTGATTCGGTGATGCGGATCTCGTCAACGCGTTCACACGACCCGCTGAGCGCCATGCCGACCAGGTTCGTCATCCCGGGATGCGCGCCGCTGCCGAAAATCGTCGAGCCGCCCCGTTCGCACGCGTCGAGGATCCGCTGCCGGTCCTGCGGTGTCTGCTTGCCGCCGGTGATCCAGGCCGCGCTGGAGCACACGTTGATGCCCGACTCGAGCAGCCGAACCAACTCATCGACGCTGGGCCACAACGGGTTATAGCAACAAGCGTCAGGCCGAAGTGCCAACAGCGCATCAATGTCGTTGGTGGCCTTGACCCCGGTCGGCTCCGGCCAGCCGGACAGCTCGGCGGCGTCCACCCCGACCTTGTCCTGCCCGTGCGCGTACACACCGACCAATTCCATGTCCGGTCGGCCGATGATCGCGTGCAGCGATCGTCGCCCGATGTTGCCGGTGGTCCACTGGATGACTCGAAGCGGATGGTCTTTGGTCGCGCTCATCTGGGCTCCTTTGCCGGTGTGATTGAACTCATTATGTTCAACCGGCCGACGTTGACCTGTGCCGGGCATTGGATTGACGCTCGCAGGTTTTCGGCCCTGAGAAAGGTCACAGCCCGGCGGCACCGGCCGCGAGGAGGGCACAGCCGATCGCGGCCAGCAGGATCGCGACGTCACGGCGCCGACGCGATCGAATCCAGTCGTGCAGCGCGGTCACCCACCGGGCGGTTGTCTTGGGCGCCAACAGATAGGCCAGTAACGGAATCTCGACAAGCGCGAAGGCCACCATGTTGAACAACACCAGCACTGAGACCTGTGTCAGGGCTGGCGCCCTGGAGGCCAGGATGACGGCTAGCGCGGCCAGATAGTCGACCGACGGCAAAGCGATGCTGAGGCCCGCGACCCCCGCGACCGAGAGCGAATCCCCGTTCATCAATTTGCGGGCCGGCCTCGCCAACCTCGCCGGCCGAGAACCCAGCCGCCCGTAGACGTCGATCGCCACGACCGCTGCGACGAAGAGAACCAGCAACCCGATCAGGATCTGAACTCTGGGCACAGTGACGAAGGAAGTTCCGAGCAGTATGCGTCGAAGCGCAAACAGCACAACGAGTCCCACCGTGGTTCCCATGGCGAAACCGCCACACAAGAACGCGAACAACTGCAGCGCTGGTTTGGGTCGGTTCAGCATCAGCACGGTCATGCCGATTCGGAACGGTTCGATACTGACGGCAAGAGCCATCACCAAAACAGTCGCCAGCATGAGGTGATCCTGATCGCGCGACCCCCGGCGGGGGCTACGCGTCCAACCGAGTGAATTGGTCTTGACGGTACTGCTCGACGCAAGCGGCGCGCCGGATCTTGCCGCTTGTCGTGGTGGGTATCGATCCGGCCGGGACCAGAACGACGTCGCCGACATTCAAGCCGTGCGAGTTGGAGATTGCCGAGGTGACGTCGCTTTTGAGCCCGCTCAACCGCTGCAAGACATCCTCGCTGGGCTCGCCCCGCTTCTTCTTCATCTCGATGACGGTGACCAGCTGCTCGGTGCTGTCCACCGGGACCGATATCGCCGCGACCCGACCCTGGGTGATCTCTTGGATAGTCGCCTCGATGTCCTCGGGGTAATGATTACGCCCACGAATGATCAGCAGGTCCTTGATGCGGCCGACGATGAACAGCTCACCCTCGTAGATGAAACCCAGGTCGCCGGTGCGTAGCCACGGGCCCTCGGGGGTGCCAGGTGAGGCGTCGGCGAGCGTAGCCGCGAAGCACTCCTGCTCCTCCGGCGGCTTGCGCCAATATCCCTCGGCAACGTTCTCGCCGTGTACCCAAATCTCGCCGACCACGTCGGACGGACACTCGCGATGTGTCTCGCTGTCGACGATCCGCAGCTGGGGTGATCGCGGGACCTTGTACTTGACCAGCGGCGTGCCGTCGCCGGCCGCACACCGCTCGACGCGGCCTGCGCCGAGCTCGCCGACGTCGAAGTGCACTGCCGGCGCCGTCTCACTCCAAGTGCCTGCCGTCACGAAGACGGTTGCCTCCGCCAAGCCGTAGGACGGACGCACCATGTGGTCCTGGAAATTGAAGTGGGCAAACCGATCGACGAAGCGTTGCAGTGTGGTCGGCTCGACGCGTTCGGCGCCGCTGATGATCCCCAACACTTCGCCGAGGTCGAGCCCGGCAAGATCGCTGTCGGCGGTTTTGCGTGCGGCCAGGTCGAAGGCGAAGTTCGGCGCCGACGACCACGCGTGGGAATTCTCCGCCAGTGCCCGCACCCACCGTGCCGGCCTCTCCAGAAACCCGACCGGGCTCGTCAGTTGCGCGTGGTAGCCGCCAAGGATCGGCGCGCAGACGCCCAGCACCAAACCCATGTCGTGGTAGAAGGGCAGCCACGACACAATCGTGGTATCTGTCGGGACTTTGGAGTTCGCAAAAAAGCCGACCATCAACTGCTCGAAATTCACCGTCAGATTGCGGTGCGACATCATCACGCCGGTGGGCAGTCGCGTCGAACCCGAGCTGTACTGCAAATACGCGATACTCGGTAGATCGGCTGTTTGAAGGCTTGGACCGCCCTCGGCGTCCAGATTCAGCAAATCGATCGCGACGATTTTTGGCGCGGTGTCCATGCGCGATTGATCGACGTAATCGCCGACATCTTCGGCCGAAGAAGAGGTCGTGAGAACAACCGCAGGCGAGGTGTCGGCGAAGACCGCGCCCACCCGCTCGTAACTCGAGCCGCGGTGGGGCAGCGGTAGCGGGACCGCGATTAACCCGGCCTGCATGGATCCCAGGAAAGCCAGGATGTACTCCAGGCCCTGCGGGGCCAGAATTACTGCGCGATCTCCGACCGACCCGTGCGCGCGGATCTCGCGCGCCACATTCATCGTTCGGCGCGATAACTGCGACCACGTCATAGTCTCGGGGACGCCCGCGTAGTCCTTCTCGTAATTGGTGAAGGTAAACGCGACGTCATCGGGCCGCAGGCTGGCGCGGCCGTGCAGCATCGAGAGAATCGTGGACTGGGGCATAGATGTCAGATTACGTCCGTAACTAGCAATTGAGTGGTAAGGGCTGCGGTCAGGCGCCGGCTTCGTTTGCGCCATGCGCCAACACGGACATGGCACCCGCGATGATCTGCGAGAACGGATCCGCGCCGCCGCCGAATGTCGCCTGGTTGGCCGGCGCAGTGACCTCCGCCGGGTCGAAGCCGTTCACCGGGTCCACCTGAACCGGAGCGGTCGAGGGGTCGTCGTTGCGCGAGTAACCCGCGTTCACTCGGGGGATCAGGATGGCGTCGAGCTTGTTCAGCGTGTCTTCCGGGATCCCGATGTATTTCAGCGGCATGACAAGGGGAATGTGCTTTTGCGGCACCATGATCGTGGTGTCTTTGGCGCCCCGGGAGTTGATCGTCGTCCTGATGTTCTGCGGGGGCACCATGCTCTTGTTCGTGAAGGCCACCGCGGTGTGTCCGGTGGCCAGGCCCATCAGCGTGTTGGCCAGTGCGAACATGTTGTCCGGCCGATCCGGGAAGTCCGCGATCGAGTCGTATGCGGCCACGAACCTGTCGGTGTCGTACTGGCTTTCGTACGGAGGCGGCATGGTGTAGTCGAGCGCGGGAACCACGCTGCCGACCGGGAATGTGGCGGACAGGAAACTCTGACCGAAGGCATGGCGCCCGATCGGGTCGCCAAACGTGGCGAAGTTCAGCGCGTTAGCCGGGGGAGCGTTCGGGTCAGTCGCCAGCCGGGCTTGCGCGCCGTCGACCACGAACCCGCCCTCGGACAGGCCGATCGCCGTACCAGGCCGACCCGTGTTGCGGATCGCCGCAACGAGATTGTCCACTCCCACGTCGACGGAATAACCCACGCTGGGGCCGTCCAGGCCGATGCCCGGAAAGTCGTGGTCGAAATTGTCGATTTCCGGCTTGAGACCCGGGAAGAGGGTCGCCAGCACGTGCCCCTGAACCTGGCCGGCCGGATAGCGAACGATTTGGCGTCGCTGGCCGGGGAACCAGTCCGCGCCCTCCATCTTGATGTATTGGTCGTAGGGCACGCCTAGGACGTGAGCGCCGCCAAGGGCGTAGGCGGTCTGGTCACCCGGCGCTCCCGGAGTCGGCGGCCCGCTGATGGGCGAGTCGTCGGCGGTAGCGGCGCCGATGCCGAAACACCCTGTGGCGCTGATGCTTACCAGCGCACTAACTCCTGCGAGTAGTTTCTTCATCGCGACCCCCGACCACTCATCTTTGTCTCGTAGTCTCACATAGATCATGCGGGCACGCGAACCTTCGCAGCCCGCGATGGCCACCAGTTCGCCCGTCCGATCAGCGCCGCCAAAGCGGGAACCGTGATGGTGCGAACCAGGAAGGTGTCCAGCAGGATTCCGATGCCGATGATGACACCACCCTGGACCACAGTACCGATGCTGGAGAACAACAAGCCAGCCATCGAGGCGGCGAAGATCACACCAGCGGCGGTGATCACACCGCCCGTCGAACTCAGCGTGCGGATGATGCCGTAGCGCATGCTGCGCGGCGACTCGTCACGCATTCGCGAGACGAGCAGCATGTTGTAATCGGCTCCCACCGCGACCAATACCACGAATGCCAGCGGTGGCACGCTCCAGTGCAGATGCTGGCCGAGGATGAATTGGAAGAGCAGCACGCCGATGCCGACCGCTGACAGATACGAAATCACCACGGAAGCAACGAGATACAACGGCGCGACGATCGCGCGCAGCAGCGCCATCAAGGTCAGCATCACCACAAGGAGGGTGACCGCGATGATGAATCGGATGTCGTGGTTGTAGTAATCGCGGGTGTCTTTGAGGCCAACGGTGAACCCCGCCATCGATATCTTGGCGTCCGACAGCGCGGTATTCGGTTGAGCTCCCTTGGCGGTCGCAAGGATCGAGTTGACCTGATCCATCGCTTCGGTGCTGAACGGATTGAGCTTGGTTTGTACTAAGTACCGCACCGAATGGCCGTCCGGCGACATGAAGACGTTGGCGGCCTTCTTGAATTCTTCCAAGTGCAGCAACTGTGACGGGATGTTGAAGCCGGCCATGGCGGGTTGGGCCGCGTCGTGCTTCAGTGACAACAGGAACGTGGCTGACTCGCTGAGCCCCGCACCCATCTGTTTGACCTGGTCAACGAGCTGAGCCACCGCATCAGCCACCTCCCGGCTTCCGCCGGCGAATTGGTCCGCGCCACTTTGCAGGGCGCTGAGGTTGGTCTTGACGCTGCCCGGCTGATCCATCCCCATGGACTGCAGCACCCCGGTGAGCCTCGTGAACGACGCCCGAATACGGTCTGCGGATGCCTTCAATGCCTCTTTGTCCGGGTATTGCTGCAGCTGGTGGGCCAGGTCGTTGATCGCATCGACGTCTTCTCGATCTCGCGAACTCAGCAGCTGCTCGAACGTGTCGCGGGTGCTGCTGCAGGACTCATCCATATTGCACACAGGATTACCGCGCAGGGCCATCGCCACCGGACCTATCCAGGAGAAAAAGTCCTTGGCGCCGCCGTACGTAAAGCCCATGGCATTGGTGAGCGAGTTGACGTGGTCGACGAGCTGGGCGGTGATGTCGACTTGTTTCACCAGGGCGTCGCCGCTGTACTGGTCCTTCGTCGAGGACATCGTATTCTCCAGGTCCTGCACACTCGCTGCGAGCCGGCTGACCTGGCCGCGCACCTCGTCAAGGTTGCTGGCCAGCGTGCCTGCCCCTTCGGACAGCCGGTTGAGCTCGCTGGTGTGGTCGTTGATCAGCTCCGATCCGCCCTGCAGGAAGGTGCCTATGGCCCCCGCCTGGTAGGTAGCCCTGAATTGTTCCGGTACGTTCCCGGTCGGCCGGGTGATACCACTGATCGCGGCGATGTTCGGTAATTGGCTGACTCGGTCCGCCATTTGTTCCAAATCGGCCAGGGCCTGCGGCGTGCGCAGGTCGCGGGGCGACTGGATGAGGATGTATTCCGGGATCGATTGATTCACCGGGAAATGTCGATCCAGCACGTTGTATCCGACGGAACTCGGCGCAGAAGCCCCCAGTGCCTTCCGGTCGTCGTAGTTGTAACGGACAAAGGCAGAGCAGCTGGCCAGGATGGCCAGCACCAGCAGGCTGGCCACCAGATGAGTCCTGGGCCGGCGCACGATGCGGATACCTGAACGTCGCCATAACCGGGCGGTCAGTTCGCGGCGCGGCTTGACCCAGCCACGGGGGCCCGCAAGCGACAGGATGGCCGGCAGCAACGTCACCGCGGCCAGGAACGCCACGCCGATCCCGATCGCCGCAGCCACCCCGACCGTCTTGAAGATGCCCATGCGGGCGAAGCTGATCAGCAGGAACGTGATTCCCACCGTGGTGGCGGATGCGGCGATCACTTTTCCGATCGAGATCAATGCCCGCTTGACCGCCTGATCGGACGCCTCACCCAACCGTAGGTAGTCGTGATATCGGCTGATGAGGAAGACCGCGTAGTCAGTTCCGGCGCCGGCCATGATCGCGCTCAGAAAGACGATGGACTGATTCGAGACACCGGTGCCGGTCAGCGCGGAGTAAGCGGCCACCGTCGACTGCGCGATCATCAGCGACAACCCGATCGAAATCAGCGGTAGCAGCATGGTGACCACGCTGCGGTACACCACCAACAGGACGAGCAGCACCAGCACGCCGATCGCCAGCTCGATCGGAAGCCGATCCTTCTCGCCCGCGACGGTCAGGTCGGCGACCGTCGCCGCGGGCCCGGTGATGTTCGCCCGCAGTGACGTTCCTGCGACGGCATGACGGACGACATCGCTGATCTGGTTGTAGGCGGCGTAGGACCGTGGCGTTCCCAACTCGCCTGCGACACCCACTGGTAGCACCCAGGCTTTGTCGTCCTTGCTGGTCACGATCGACCGCAGCGGTGGCGTGCTGATGAAATCCTGCAGCATCACCACATTGCGGGTGTCCCGACGCAACGCGTCCACCAGCTTGCCGTACACCGCTTCGTCGTCGCGGCCGAGACCCTTATCGTCGGTTAGGACGACCAGCAGCAGGTCTTCGGAGCCCGATTCATGAAACGCCTCGGTCATCTTCCGAGCGGTGACGCTCGACGGCGCATCGTTGGGCAGGATGGCGAGTGGATGCTTCTGGGCCATCTCGTTCAGCGACGGGAACGTCAGCGGTAGCGCGACCGCAACCGCGATCCAGAGCCCTATCACCAGCCAGGGCCATCGCACCACAAAATCAGCTAGTCGCCGCATAGCGTCCCCGCCCCCGTTCGGCGCAGCTGCTGCGCCCGTCGGCGACGCTCGCCGACGCATTACACACCGTTTTAACCATCCACCTGCTCACGCTATGCGACGCGGCCCCAGTGTCCGCTGTCGGCAACCCGCGTACACACCGACCGCATCGCCTCCATATAGCGGGTCACCGACTTCTGGGCGACCGGGTTATCGGGATACATGATCGCCATGACCGTGCCTTCGCCGTACCGGAAGATGTAGATCGTCAACTGGTATGAGAAGCGTCCGTCGGGGTAGATCCCGACGTTGTCCGCAAGGCCCAGGTCAGCGGCTGCGAGAATGGCGTTGAGCGGCGCAGCTCCGCCGTGCAGGAAGTTCGATACCGGAAAGTTCGGTTGCGGCCATTTCAACCACGGCGCCAATTCCAATACCCGGTAGTAAGGCACCCGCGCCATGTCCAGACCCGAATCGAAGGAAGACTGCGCTGCCCACGCCGCGTCGCCGAACGAGGCCGCGGCTATCGGCACGGTGATCGGGATCAACCCGGTGAACCACCCCTGGGTCATGAAATTGTCCGCGCCGGTGCGGGAATCCCTCGGAGTAAGTCCGTAGTACGTCGGAGCACCAGTGAACTCGTGCTCCACCAGTGCGAGACAGGCGAACAACCCGCCGACGAAACGCGCGCCGGCCGTGTTGCAGGCTGATTCGAATCGTTCGGTCTGCTCTGGGTCCATCAGGAGGTCGGAGGCCATCTCGCTGCTGGTCGATTCCGACGGATTACCCAGTGGGAGCGGGAACTCAGGAAAGCTGCCATTGTTGTTCTCCGCATAGTCGATCCAGGCGTTCACCCCGGGCGAATCCACGGTCAACGTCGACGTGAACTCGCGCTCGCGGACGCAAAAATCGTCGTAGCTGCCGGCATCGGGAAGCTCGAGGGGCTTACCGCCGCCGCTCAACGCGGCATACATGCCGTTGGCCTCCATCATCGTGGTGCCGATCAACGTCGCGTCGCCGTGCACGTGGTCCATAGCGACAAAGAACGTGAAATGGCCTTCGCGTTGCACAATCCCGAAAGTGAAGCAGCCCCACTCCAACGGATTCGGTATACCCACGACGTGGGCGCGAACTTCGTCCTCGGTCATGTTGCCGTGATTGATCGGCTCGAATTCGATGTCGGCCGGGTCGGTGATGGTGTGCCGGACGAACTGGTCATCGCTGGTGTGCTCGAACCAACTCCGGAACGTGTCGTGCCGACGCAGGTAGGCGTTGAGGGCGACATCCATCGCCGCGATATCACACTCGCCGGACGCGTCACAGCTAGCGATGATTTGGCGGGAGAAGTTCAGCCCCGCGGCGGTCCGGTCGCAGTAATTTCGCAGATGCTGACCCTGCATGTAGCTGACCGGTACCGAACTGGCCGGCGCGTGCCGGGCCTTCTCTGCAGCCACGGGCGTCGGGTGCCAGGAGGTAACTGAGCCTGGAGCCAGCACCCATTCCTTGAGTGAGCCGACGGTGATCTTCCCGATGCGCAAGTGTTCGTCCTCCTGATGTGTACGACTCTCGTGCGGTCGCAGCTTGCAGCGAGACCCAAGATATCCCGCTCCGCATTCACTGTCGCCCGGTATCGCCCGCCTGCGTGGGCTCGCCGACAGCTCACGCGGATTCTATGGACATAGAACCATCTGGTGTAGAACGGCAGATGACACCCGTACCTTGCGGTACGGTGCCCGTATCCGGCACCGCCGCCGGCACGCCATTTGCATTACCCGCCCCGCGGCGGCAATTCTGTTGCCCATCCGGACCGCACGCGGCGACCGAATCTTTCACAGTCCCCCCAATCGAGAGGACAGCGCATGGTATCCGCTAACGGCCCCCTGCAGCCAACATCAAGTTTTGCGATCGTCGGCTATGCGGCGCGCTTTCCGGGTGCGGCGGATACGGCCGAGTTCTGGGATTTGCTGCGCGAAGGCCGGGACGCGGTATCGGAGATACCCGAGGACCGGTGGGACGTCGACGAGTTCTTCGACGCGGATCCCGACGCGCCCGGCAAGGTTGTGAGCCGCCGGGCAGGCTTCGTCGACGACGTGACGGGGTTCGATGCGCCGTTCTTCGGTATATCGACGCGCGAGGCCAGATTGTTGGATCCGCAGCATCGGCTGTTGCTCGAGACGGCGTGGCGGGCGGTGGAGCATTCTGGCACCGCGCCAACGGCTTTGGCGGACACCAACACCGGCGTGTTTGTCGGCCTGGCCACCCACGATTACCTGGGAATGGCGTCGGGCGACATGACTTTCCCGGAGATCGAAGCCTATATGGCGATCGGAACGTCGAATGCCGCCGCGGCGGGCCGGATCAGCTACCGGTTGGGGCTGCAGGGCCCGTCGGTCGCCGTCGACACCGCGTGCAGCTCGTCGTTGGTGGCAATCCATCACGCATGTCAGGCGCTGCAACTGGGCGAGTGCGACCTCGCTCTGGCTGGCGGCGCGAACGCCATCCTCACCCCGGCGACGATGATCACCTTCTCCCATGCGCACATGCTGGCGCCGGACGGGCGATGCAAGACGTTCGACGCCGCCGCGGACGGTTACGTGCGCGGCGAGGGTTGCGGCGTCATCGTCATCAAGCGGCTCGAGGACGCGATCCGCGACGGTGACCGGATCCGGGCCGTGATACGCGGCAGTGCGATCAACCAAGATGGCGCGTCGGGTGGATTGACGGTGCCCAATGGTATTGCCCAGCAACGGGTTATCACTGCGGCACTGAAGCGCTCCGGCCTCGCGCCCGCTGACGTCGACTACCTGGAGGCACACGGGACTGGGACATCGCTGGGTGACCCGATCGAGGCTCAGGCCGCCGGCGCGGTGCTCGGCGAGGGCCGCGAGGCCGGCGAGCCGCTGTTGATCGGCTCGGCAAAGACGAACATCGGGCACCTGGAAGCAGCCGCCGGCATCGCGGGCGTCATCAAGGTCATCCTGTCGCTCGAGAACCAGTTGCTGCCGCCGCACCTACACTTCCGCAACCCGTCGCCGCACATCCCCTGGGACCGACTGGCGCTGCAGGTCGTGCAGGAGGCCACCCCATGGGTGCCCAACGGTCGGCCGCGTATCGCGGGGATCAGCTCATTCGGGTTCGCCGGGACCAACGCGCACGTCATCCTCGAGGAGGCACCGGCTGAAGCGGCCCAGATCGCCTCGACATCCGAGTCGGCCGACGACCGGCGGTTCAGCATCCTGCCGATATCGGCCCGCACGCCCGACGCGCTAGTTCAGATCGCCGATCAGTACCGGACCTGGATGAGCGCGCACCCGGAGGCCACCTTGGCAGACGTGTGCTTGACCGCTGGGGTCGGGCGGGCACACTTCGAGCACCGAGCCGCGCTGGTGGTCAACTCGACCGAATCCGCCAGCGAGTTGCTCGGCGCACTCGCCGACGACCGCCCGGCGCCCGGTCTGGTGCGGGGAGTGTCCGATGACACGCCCAAGACCGCATGGCTGTTCACTGGTCAGGGCAGCCAGTATCCCGGCATGGCGCGCGAGCTGTTCGACACCGAGCCGGTGTTCGCCGAGACGTTGAACCGCTGCGCGGCCGCGGTCGCCGATGTTCTCGAAAAGCCATTACTGGACGTCATTTTCGACGTCGACAGTCCGGACAGCGAAAAAACACTGCGCCAGACTTCCTACGCCCAGCCGGCCTTGTTCGCAGTGGAGATGGGCCTGGCCCGGCTCTGGCAGTCCTGGGGCTTTGACACCGACGTGGTGCTGGGCCACAGTGTCGGTCAGTATTCGGCCGCTTGCGTCGCGGGCGTATTCAGCCTCGAGGACGGCGCCAAGCTGATCGCCGAACGCGGCCGTCTTTTCGGCAGTTTGCCTGCGGGCGGGCGAATGGTTGCGGTCTTCGCCGGCGCCGAGCGGGTCGAAGGGTTTGCCGACGAATTCCCGAGCCTGTCCGTTGCCGCCTACAACGGTGCCAACACCGTATTATCAGGGCCGGCAACGGATCTGGAGCAGGTGGTAGCCAGGTTGCAAGCCGACGGCGTCCGGTGTGATTGGCTGGAGACCAGTCACGCATTCCACTCAGCGCTGCTGGACCCGATCCTCGACGAGTTCGAGGCGTATGCGGACCAATTCAAATACACATCCCCGGACCGGATTCTGGTGGACAACCGCACCGGCGTCGCGATCGGTAGGAGCCAGAAGCTGGATGGCAACTACTGGCGTCGCCACGCACGGCAGCCGGTCGAATTCGCCAAGAGCGTCAAGACGCTGTCCGACTTGAATTGCAAGGTGCTGCTGGAAATCGGGCCGCAACCGATTCTTACCGCCGCAGCTCTGCGGGCGTGGCCCGACCCGGCCACCACGCCGCGGGCTATCGCATCGCTGCGTAAGAACACTGCCGATCACCGACAGATCACCGAAGCCCTCGCCGACGCGTACGCGCTAGGGCATCTGCCCGACTTCGGCGCCCTCCGGCAGGCACACGCGCGAAAGCTCGACCTGCCCACCTATCCGTTCCAGCATCGCCAGTACTGGTACAAGGACAAGCGAGAGCGCCCCAACCAACAATCACACATGGGTGGTCCGCGTACCCAAGCCGTGCGTCTACTCGAGGACGGCCGGATCGAGGAACTCGCGGGCCTACTCGGCGGGGCGAGCGCTGACGGGCAGACCGTGCAAGTGCTGACAAAGCTTGCCGCACAACACAACCAGCAACGCAATACGCAAGCCATCGCGGACGACCGCTATGAGATCCGTTGGGAGAAGTCCACTGCCACGGCCTCCGATGCGGATGCCGGCGAGGCGCCTACCTGGCTGCTGGTCGGCGATAATGGCGAGGCGGTCCAGTCGTTGGTCGACGCGCTGACAGCGCAGGGCCAGCAGCATCAGATTCTCGGGTTGCCGGCCTCCGATGCCGACGAGGAGCAGCTTACGGCCGCGTTGCGTGCCGCCGCTGAAGCGGCGTCGACGCTGCGTATCGTGCACGTCGCAGCGCTCGACTCCGACACCGCGCCGTCGATGCGGTCGCTGCTGCGCATGCAGCACCAAGTCCTGGGCGGAACAAAGCGCCTCTTCCGCGCCGCGGCTGCGGCAGAACTGCGCCAGCCGATCTGGCTGGTAACCCGTGGCGCACAGCGGATTAGCGACGCGGACATTGTCTCGCCGGATCAGACCGCCCTGTGGGGATTCGGACGTGCCGCTTCGCTGGAACAGCCGCAGGTATGGGGCGGACTGGCGGACCTGTCTGAAGGCACTGCTGACGAATGGTCGCAGTTCGTCACCCGGCTCGCGGCCGCACCACGCGGTGAAGACCAAATCGCGTTGCGTGATCAAACGGTGTATGTGCCCCGGTTGCTTCGGCGGGTTGGGGCACCGAGCGCAACGCCGCTGGCATTGCGTGATGACGCAACGTACTTGGTAACCGGTGGCCTGGGTTCGATCGGACTGGAAATCGCCGGATTCCTTGCCGCGCACGGCGCCAAGCATCTGGTGCTGACCAGCCGACGCTCGCCCAGCGATGCCGCGCAACTTCGCATCGACGCGTTACGTGAGCAGCATGGCAGCGACATACAGGTCGTCGCGGCCGATGTCGCCGATGCGCACGACGTCGCTCGACTGTTGGCCACCGTCAAGGCTGAGCTGCCGCCGCTGGCCGGCATCGTCCATGCCGCAGGCGAGATCGGCACCACGCCGCTGAGCAACCTCGACGACGACGAAGTCGATCGTGTATTTGCCGGAAAGGTCTGGGGTGCTTGGCATTTGAGCGAAGCAGCTGCGGATCTGAAGCTGGACTTCTTCCTCAGCACGTCGTCGATCGCCTCAGTATGGGGCGGATACGGCCAAACCGCCTACGGCGCGGCCAACGCCTTCCTCGACGGGCTGGCCTGGCGGTTGCGCGAGCAGGGCATCGCCGGGGTCAGCGTCAACTTCGGCCCGTGGGCAGCGGGCATGGCGGACGAGGAAGCGCGCGCGAAGTTGGCCCAACGCGGGGTCCGCACCTTGTCACCCGCCGATGCGCTGGCCGGCCTGGCCGATCTGTTGACGGCGTCGTCCGAACAGGGTGTGGCGCGGGGCGTCGTGGCCCGGATCGACTGGGCGAAATTCCTGCCGCTGTATCAACAGGCCGGCCGACGGGCCTTCCTCGCCGAGTTGGAGCGTGAGGTGCCCAGCGCGGTGCCGGTTACCACGGCGTCGGGGAAGACAGAGCTCGTCGAGCGGCTCACCAACGCCCCTGTGCAGCAACGCCGGAAGCTGTTGTCGGACTTCCTGCGTGACGCGGTCGCCGATGTGACCCGAGTCGACGCCTCCGAGATTCGCGAGGACGCCGGGTTCTTCGACCTCGGCATGGATTCGCTGATGGCCGTCGAACTGCGGCGGCGCATCGAGCAGGGCGTGGGCAAGCAGATCCCGGCGACGCTGGCGATGGACCACCCGCGGCTGTCGGACGTGGTCGACTATCTGCTCAGCGACGTGCTGGGGCTCAGCGAGCAGCCATCCGAGCGTCCCGACCGGGTGGAGGCGGCGCCCACGCGCACCACCGAGCCGATCGCGATCATCTCGGTGTCCTGCCGATTCCCCGGCGCCTCGGACCCGGAAGCGTTCTGGGACTTGCTGTCCGGCGGCGTCGACGCGATCCGGGAGGTCCCCGAGGACCGCTTCGACATCGACGAGTTCTACGACCCGGACCCCGAGGTGCCCGGCAAGATCTACAGCCGGTTCGGTGGATATCTCGAAGG
>NZ_DATNJW010000062.1:0-2788 GCF_035603715.1 Mycobacterium sp.
CTGGCTGTTGTATCCAAGTAATTAGTCGTGCTCGCCCCGGCGATCCCTGTGTTGAACCACGGGCGATTGCCGGGGCGGCACGCGTTATCGCGCCTCTTAAAGGAACCTGATGAGCAAACTGATTGAGTACGACGAAACCGCGCGCCGCGCCATGGAGGCAGGCGTGAACAAGCTCGCCGACACTGTCCGGGTGACGCTGGGGCCGCGCGGCCGACATGTGGTGCTGGCCAAGGCATTCGGCGGCCCCACCGTCACCAACGACGGCGTCACCGTCGCGCGTGAGATCGACCTGGAGGACCCGTTCGAGAACCTGGGCGCCCAGCTGGTGAAGTCGGTGGCCACCAAGACCAACGACGTCGCCGGCGACGGCACCACCACCGCGACCGTGCTGGCGCAGGCCATCATCAAGCACGGACTGCGCAACGTCGCGGCGGGCGCCAACCCGATCGCGCTCGGACTGGGTATCGGCAAGGCCGCCGACGCGGTGTCCGAGGCGCTGCTGGCGGCGGCCACCCCGGTGTCCGGCCAGACCGGTATCGCGCAGGTGGCCACCGTGTCGTCGCGTGACGAGGTGATCGGTGAGCTGGTCGGTGAGGCGATGACCAAGGTCGGGCACGACGGGGTGGTGAGTGTCGAGGAGTCGTCGACGCTGAACACCGAGCTCGAGTTCACCGAGGGTGTCGGCTTCGACAAGGGCTTCCTGTCGGCCTACTTCGTCACCGACTTCGACGCTCAGCAGGCCGTGCTCGAGGACGCCCTGATCCTGTTGCACCGCGACAAGATCAGCTCGCTGCCCGACTTGCTGCCGCTGCTGGAGAAGGTCGCCGAGGCCGGTAAGCCGCTGCTGGTGATCGCCGAGGATGTTGAGGGCGAGCCGCTGTCGACCCTGGTGGTCAACGCCATCCGCAAGACGCTGAAGGCCGTCGCGGTCAAGGCGCCGTTCTTCGGCGATCGCCGCAAGGCGTTCCTGGAGGACCTGGCTATCGTGACCGGCGGCCAGGTGGTCAACCCCGACGTCGGGCTCGCGCTGCGCGAGGTGGGTCTCGACGTGCTCGGTTCGGCTCGGCGGGTGGTGGTCAGCAAGGACGACACCGTCATCGTCGAGGGTGGTGGCAGCGCCGAGGCCATCGAGAACCGCGCCAAGCAGCTGCGGGCCGAGATCGAGTCCACCGACTCCGACTGGGATCGCGAAAAGCTGGAAGAGCGGCTGGCCAAGCTGTCCGGAGGCGTAGCCGTGATCAAGGTCGGTGCCGCCACCGAGACCGCGCTCAAAAAGCGCAAGGAAAGCGTCGAGGACGCCGTTGCCGCCGCCAAGGCCGCTGTCGAAGAGGGCATCGTCCCCGGTGGTGGATCCGCGCTGATCCACGCCCGCAAGGCGCTCAAGAAGCTGCAGAAATCGCTGTCCGGCGACGAGGCCAGCGGCGTCGAGGTGTTCTCCAACGCGCTCAGCGCACCGCTGTACTGGATCGCGACCAACGCCGGCCTCGACGGCGCGGTTGCGGTCAGCAAGGTCGCCGAGCTGCCGGTCGGCCACGGGCTGAACGCGGCAACGCTGAAGTACGGCGACCTGGCCGCCGACGGCGTCATCGACCCGGTCAAGGTCACCCGGTCCGCGGTGCTCAACGCCGCATCGGTGGCACGCATGGTGCTGACCACCGAGACGGCCATCGTCGAGAAGCCGGCCGAAGAGGCCGACCACGGCCACGGGCATCACCACGGCCACGCTCACTGAGCGATTTTCTTCAAACACCCCCGGCCCTAGTGGCCGGGGGTGTTTTGTTTGTGTTTGCTGCGCTTTCAGGCCGCTGCACCGCGAAACATCGGGCCCGCACATCGGGGGCCTCTACAAGGGAGCAACACGATGAGGGTTTCTCAGATGATGCTCGCCGGCCCACTGGCAGCGATGATGCTGGCCGCGTCGATGGCCGGCTGCAATAGCACTCCGTCGACGACGAAGTCGGGATCGGCCACCTCAGCCACCACGTTTGGGAGCGCAGGTCCCAGTTCTTCAGCGTCGGCATCGCCGAGCGACTACACCGGGCTGTTGATCAAGGCGACAGACATCGACGCGCCGATGCCCTTCATCGCCGGCCCGCCGACAAACAACCCCGATGGCCAACCGGGAGCCGCCATAACGTTCGGCAGCCAACCCCACCCTGCAGATGAGAACGGCGTCACGGTCAAGGACGTCCACATCGTCGACACCATCCGAGTCCTGCCGGATCGGTCCGCTGCCACGAGCGCGCTGAACTCTGCAAAGACGGGACAGGGTGTGGTGAAAGATCCGAAAACGGATCCGGCCAATGTTGGCACCGGCGGAACCATGTTGACGGGTACGTCACCGGACGGTTCAAAGAACTTGACGGTGTTGATGTTCACCGAGGGCCGAGGTTTCGTCACGCTGGAGTTTGTTGGCGGGTCGGACTCGCCCCCGCCGCCGCCGGACTTCGTCACCGACGTCGGCCAAAAGCAAGACGCGGTCGTCAAGAAGGGGCTCGCCGGCTGACGGCGTCTGAGGCCGTCGTTTGACGCTCATTGCAACGATGCGGCCCGGCCGGATGGCTTACATCAGTGACCACCGAGACGGCCATCGTCGACAAGCCCGCCGACGAGGACGAGCACGCCGGCCACCATCACGGCCACGCTCACTAGAGGTAATAGCGAAACACCCCCGGTCACCAGGCCCGGGGGTGTTTTGTTTTGGCATGGACCGCATTTGGCAGTGGGCGTGGGATCGGTATCGGGCGAAGTATTTGTGGGCAATGTGCGCGATCGCGTTTCCCGTGAT
>NZ_DATNJW010000063.1:0-19069 GCF_035603715.1 Mycobacterium sp.
TCCGCCGCAGCGTCAGATCGTCGGGACGGCCGATCATCTGCTAGCCGCGCGGCGGCCGCGGCCGGGCACGCTGAGGCGGCAGCTGCGGTTGCGGTTCGTGCGACCGGGCCTTGGCGAAGCGGTCGGACAGCCGGCGCATCCGGATCATCAACGATGCCGACGGGCTGGTCGTGGCATCGAGGTAGGCGCCCAACTCGTCGGCGGGCACGCCGATCCGGGACGCGAACTCGGGCAACTTCAGTCCCGACCGCTCGATCAGGACGCCGACGTGACGGGCCACCTCGTTGCGCTCGTTGGCTTCCAGGTGTTCGCGGGCGCGGTCCAGCACTTCGGCGAGGGCCTTGGAGATGCCGTAGGGCCGTGACGTCTCCAGCACTTCTTCGACCTGTCGGGCGGTGCGCCCAAACGGGTCGCGTTTGATGGCGACCGCTATCTGCTTCCAGGTGGCGATGTCGCCGCCCTCGAGCGCTGAGCGGATTGCCGAGGTCGGCCAGAACTCGACCGGGCGATCGCCATTGCGCGGGCGCGGTGGAGGACGGTGCGGCGCCTGTCCATGGCGTCGATCCGCTGCCAACGTCACCTCGCCTCCTCCAGCATCGCCACCGCTACCGAGAGGCAGCGTTGTTTGACGCCTTCCCAGTCTGCCTTCGTATCGGACTCCGGCCAACCGTCGTTATCAAGATCCGCCGGATGCGGGTCAGCAAGGCGACGGACCAACTGGCTGGCGATCCATTGTCGCCGGGGTGATTGACCAGAGTAATACCTGTCCATCCCGGCCAGCACTACTGCGGCGGTCTCGGCGTCCATCGTGTCGACCAGCTCAGCAAATTCGGCGTAATCCCGGCTGCTGTTGCGGCTCATGATCAGGTAACCCTTGAGCCGCAGCGTCTCGGCGCCGGTCGGGACCTGCAGCCGATCGCCGGTGGGCAGCTGCACGTGGGTGGTTTCCAGCGGGCTGCTCCGCTCGAAGTGCGGCTGATCGGGTTCGGTGTCTGCTTGCAACGCATCGAGGGCAACCGAAAGTCGGCCGCGCCACAGGGTGACCGGGTGCACCGGCCGCACGGCACGCGGCGCTGCGCGGCCGGTGCCGTTGCGATGCGCCAGGCCGCCGACGAACTTTCTGGCCACCGACTGACCGTTGCTCCCCGGCGGCGTCCCGATCACCGCCAACTGGCGGGTGGCGGAACTGGCGACGTAATGACTGTCTTTGACCCGTGCCTGGACGTCGCTGCTACGGACGCATCCGATGAAGGCCAGCGGATCGGCGACGGTGATCGCGTCGGGCACCAGGTTCTTCAGCCGCGCCGCGGACTTCAGCACGATCCGCAGGTCGGCGCTCGGCACCGCGGGTGCCGAGATGTCATCGGGGATCATCACGATGTCGCCGAGATCGACTGCAGGCAAGGGCTTTTCGAAGTCAACCGATGGCAGGATGCGCTCCAGCCAGGCGGGCAGCCACCAGTTCCACTCAGCGAACATCGCCATCAGGGCGGGCACCATCACCAGGCGCACCACCGTGGCGTCCACCGCGATCGCGACCGCGCACGCCACGCCGATTTCGGCGACCAGTGGCATACCGGCGAACGCGAACCCGATGAACACCGCGATCATGATCAGCGCGGCGCTGGTGATGGTGCGTGCGCTGGTGCTCACGCCGTAGGACACCGCGTCGTGGGTGTTGCCCGACTGCAGGAAGCGTTCCCGGATGCGGGTCAGCAGGAAGATCTCGTAGTCCATCGACAAGCCGAACGTCATGGCGAGCACCAGCGGCGGAACCGTGCTGTCGATGGAGGTGATCGGGGCAAAGCCGAGCTTTTCCAGCCACCCCCACTGGAAGACCATCACCAGGCTGCCGTAGGCCGCGGCTACCGACAGCATCGTCATCACCACGCCCTTGAGCGCCAGGAACACCGACTGAATCGACAGCAGCAGCATCACGAAGGCGATCAGCGCGACGAAGACCAACACCAGCCACTGGGTGCGGGACACCTGATCGTCGAAGTCTTTGATCAGCGCGGTCGGGCCACCGACACTCACCTGCGCCGAACCGCTGGCCGCTTCGGGAAGGTGGCTGCGCAGCCAGGTAATGGTGTTGCGGGCGCCGAGATCCTCGGGATCCACCGACAGCATCGCCGACAGCATGGCGCTGCTGTTGTTGTCGGCGAACACCGCTGGGGCCACCGAGGCGATGTTGGGGGACTGGCTTATCTGCTTGCTGATATCGGCGAGTGTCTGGGCGTGCGCGGCCGAGGATGCGTCGCTGTCGGGGAAGGTCACCAGCACCTGCACCGGGCCGAGCGCGCCGGGACCCAGCGCCTCGGACGCCGCCGACACCCCGGCCCGGATCTCATGTGAGGAGTTGAATTGGCGAAGCAGGCTGTTGCCCAACACCATTGACAGCGCCGGCACGGCCATCGCGAGCAGCACCGCCGATGCCGTCAGCGCCGACGCCCACGGCCGGCGCATCACGCCGCCGATCCAGTGCGTCCAGAACCGTGACTGCGTGGTTTCGGGGCGCCGCGACAAGTGCAACGCCGCCGACCGCTTGGCAGCCGACCGGCCGAACGTCGCCAGCACGGCCGGCGTCATCGTCGTCGCCGTCAGCATCGCCACGGTCACCGCGAGAATCGCGCCGGTGGCCATGGACGCCAGCGCCGGAGTGTCGATCAGATAGATACCGGTCAACGACGCGACGACGGTCATCCCGGACAGCGCGACGGCCAGGCCCGACGTCGCCATCGCCGCGTCGACCGCCTCCTGAGGTTGGCGTCCGGCACGCAGCTCCTCGCGGAAACGCATCAGGATGAACAGCGAATAGTCGACGGCCAGCGCGATACCGAACATCGACACCGTCGAGGTCACGAAGACCGACATCGTGGTGTAGGCCGACAGCAGATAGACCAGGCCCATCGTGATCGCGACGGTGCAGATACCCAGCGCCAGCGGAATGGCGGCGGCGGCCAGCGAGCCGAACACCGCCAGCAACACGATCAGGATGATCGGAAAGTTCCACTGCTCGGCTTTGGCGATGTCGTGTTTGGTGTTGGCCGCCGCGGCCGTGCTGAGCGCACCCTGGCCGATGACGTACAGCCGCACCCGGCCGTCGGCCATCTGTCCCGGCCGTTCGCCCTGGACGCCGATCTTGACCCGCAGCTTCTTGGCGGCGTCGCTGGCGCTGGCGTTGTTGGTGGAATCGAGCCGCAGTGACACCACGTACGGCCGGTCGGGCTGCGGCGAAGGCTGCGCCGCATTGGGCACCACCGCCACATCCGGCATCTGCTTGGCGACCTGCTGCAGAAACCCGGCCGCGGCATTCATGTCCTCGTAGCTGGCGTCCGCGCGCGGCGCCGCCACCAGCGCCAACGGCGAGGTGCCCTGGTCGGGGTAGTGCGCCTCGAGTTGGTCGTGGACCCGCAGCGACTGGGAACCGGGCACGTCGAAACCGCCACCGGTGAGGTGACCCGACTGGGTCACCACCAGGTAGATCGCGGGTAATAGCGCGAGCAACCAGCCCGTGAAGACCAGCCAGCGAAACCTGCGCAGGTTGCTGCTCAAGCGCATCATGAAGTGCTGGATTTCGGTCTCCCCGGCATTAGCGTTGCGTGTCCGCGAGCCTACCGCAGCAAGCTATGTGCCGATGCCGCTGAGCTGCAACAACTCGGCAACGATGCCACGTTGCGTCAGGTGTGACGAGATTCCCGCACGCTGAGTTGGCGACAGCGACGGACTGGGTGGCAGGATGGCCAGCGAGTGTCGGCATTGCGCCGCACGCTGTCTGCGAGGCGAACCTGACCTCGCAAGCCACGAGGAGCCTGTATGACGTCCCTGACTGCAAACACCGCGACGCTGCGCCGTCGACTGCTCGGCGTGCTGACCGCGACCGGTTTGAGCGGCGCCGCGGCAGCGGTGTTGCTGTCCGCGCCCGCGGCCGTTGGGGCCTCAGACCCGTGTGCGGCAAGTGAGATGGCCAGGACGATCAGCAACGTTGCGCGGTCCGCGGGCGACTACCTCGACGGGCATCCGGAGACCAATCAGGCGATGACCTCGGTTATGCAGGAGCCGGCCGGTCCACAGTCGGTCAATTCGCTGAAGGGCTACTTCGACGCCAATCCCAAGGCGGCCAGCGATCTGCAGACGATCGCGTCGCCGCTCGCGGGGCTGTCGAGCCGGTGCAAGATGCCGATCGGCCTGCCCCAGGTACTCGGCTTCATGCAGTCGGCGCAGGGTGCGGTTCCGGGCGGGTTGGCTGCAGGCCTGGGCGCGGCGCAGGGCCTCCCCGGCGCGCAGAACGCGGTCCCGGGTGGCGCCACAGCGCTGCCGGGTGCCATCAGCGCATTCAAGTAAGCCGTTCGTCCTCGGCCGGCGGAAGCGGGCCCTGCAGGGCGTCGGGCGCTTCGATGACCTCGTGACACGGCGTTGGCTCTGACTCGTCGTCGGGGTCGAGCGCATTCTCGGTGCGGAACACGAAAAAGAACACCACCCAGCCGACCGCCGCGAGCAGTAACCAGCTGATCAGCCGGTAGATCAGCATCGTCGAGATCGCGACCGGCAGCGACATGCCGCTGGACACCAGGCCCGGCACCAGCACCGCCTCCACCATCAGCAGCCCACCGGGCATCAGCGGGATCGTCCCGACCGCGCGGGCGGCTGCACAGGCGACCGTCAGACCGCCCACCGAGGGATGCGCCCCCGCGGCGTACGCCGCGAACCCCAAGCACGCGACGTCGGCGAACCGATTGATCAGCGACCAACTGAAGGCCGTCGCCAGGTCGCGCCGGCTCAGGCTGACCGACTCCAGCTGGCAGAGCATCTCCCGCCACTTGGCCAGTCCCACGTCGGCCGGCTTGCCGCGTAACGCGTTGAACCGTGCCAGCACTCGGCAACCGATCCCTTCGATCAGTTCCGGTCGTGACGCCACCGCCTGGGCCAGCAGCAGCAGTGCGACGAAGCCGCCCAGGGTGAACAGCAGCGAGAACGGGTTGTTCTTGGCGCCGAGGAAGAACGCGCCGCCGAGCCCCAGCAGCGCCAACCCCACCGCCTGCAGCACACCGGACATCACCAGCTGCCAGGACGCGACCAACGTCGAGGCGCCCCAAATCCTTTGCTGCCGAAGCAGGAACGTCGCAGCGAGTACCGGGCCGCCGGGCAGCGTGGTGCTCAGCGCGTTGGCCGCGTAGTAAGCGGCCTCGGACCGTAACTTGTTGACCCGCACCCCGGCCGCCACCAGCAGGGTCCGCTGAACCTCAGCGAAGCTGTGCATCAGCAGGACGGCCGCCAGGGCCGACGCCAGCAGCCACCACCAGTTCGCCGAGTAGAGGCTCCGGGCGGCCTTGGCCAACTGGTCCCAGACCAGTGCCACTTCGACGGCCAGCACGATCGCGACGACGGCCAGGGTGGCCCACCGCAGCCACCAATACTTGCTGCGGGCATGCTCGTCGAGCTGTCCGTTGACGTTGTTGGCCGCTGCGCCGTGCGACACGAGTTCAGCGTAGCCGTGCAGGTCGCGCCCGGATCGCTGTGCGGCGCAGGTGTCCGCATTGTTTTACCCGCATGTGACCTGCGCATCGACGGTTAGGGTGGGCCGTATGCCATCGAGGGCCACCACCGACTCCGCGGATTCGGTAGAACCGATCGTTCGCAAGACCGCAGCCTGGGCCTGGCGATTGCTGGTGATCCTGGTCGCGGTGATCACGTTGCTGTGGGTCATCAAGCGACTGGAAGTCATCGTCGTCCCGCTGCTGCTTGCTTTGATGCTGTGCGCGTTGCTGGTTCCGGTCGTCGACTGGCTGGACCGCCGCGGTGCGCCCCGCGGCGGCGCCGTGGCGTTGGTGATACTGGCCGGCTTCGCGATTCTGGGCGGCATCATGACGTTCGTCGTCAGTCAATTCATCGTCGGCGTACCGGATTTGGTCAACGAGGTCACTCGCAGCATCGACACCGCAAAGAAGTGGCTGATCGAGGGACCGCTGCATCTGAGCCGCCAGCAGATCGACCACGCCGGCAACACCGCGATCCAGGCGCTGCAGCACAATCAGGAAAAGCTGACCAGCGGGGCTCTGACGACTGCAACCGCGATCGCCGAAATCGTCACGGCCGCACTGCTGATGATGTTCACGCTGATCTTCTTCCTCTACGGCGGTCGCAACATCTGGCAGTACGTGACCAAGATGTTTCCCTCTGACCACCGGGAACGGGTACGCGACGCGGGCGTCGCCGGATTCCGCGCGCTGACCGGCTATGTGCGGGCCACCTTTTTGGTGGCGCTGGTCGACGCGCTGGGCATCGGCACCGGGTTGGTCATCATGGCCGTGCCGCTGGCGCTGCCACTGGCCTCACTGGTGTTCCTCGGCGCGTTCATCCCGCTGGTGGGTGCCGTCATCAGCGGCTTCCTGGCGGTGATAGTGGCGCTGCTCGCCAAGGGATTCGTCTACGCGCTCATCACGCTGGGCCTGCTGGTCGCGGTGAACCAGCTCGAAGCCCACATCCTGCAGCCGCTGGTGATGGGCCGGGCGGTCTCGATTCATCCGCTGGCGGTGGTGGTCGCGATCGCGGCAGGCGGCGTGCTCGCCGGCGTCGTCGGGGCGCTGTTGTCCGTCCCGACCGTCGCGTTCTTCAACAACGCGTTCCAAGTCTTGCTGGCCAAGGATCCCGAGGCCGCCGTCGAGGAAACCGAGGACGACGAAGGCTCGATCATGCAAGTCGAGCCGGACGAGCTGGAATCCAAAAGCAAATAGCGCCAAGCGGATTCGCGGCTACATGCGACCTTCGCGGCGCAGCAGATCCGCGGCGCTGAGCCCGCCGCCGCGGCGACGCGGTGGGTTCTCGCCCCGAGCGTTGAGTTTTTCGGTGGCCGTCTCAGGGTCCTTGTTCTCCCGCGGCGGGGTCGGGATCGCGGTGGTGGCGTCTCCGGGTTCGGCGGGCGGCTCGCCCGACGACTGGTCGCGCGGAATCTGCAGAGCCCGGGTCTCGTCAGCGGACGGCTGCGGCGGCGTGGGGCCGGCGCCACGCGGGTCGCCGGTCTTCCCGCCGCGCAAGTCGCTGAGCCAGGACTCGATCTCGCGGTCTTCCCCGCGAGCGGGTGGCGGCGGACCCTGCGGCGGAGCAGGCGGACGTCCGCTCGACGGGTTCGGCTGAGCCGAGAAGCGAGTCGTCGGAGCCTCTTTCGGCTCGGGTCGTCCGGGAGCCGGCATTCTCGTGGTGCCGGCGGCCGATGGTGCGTCCGGAGCCGCCGGCCGGGGCGGAGGCGCAGCCGGTCGGGTCGGCCGTGGCGCACCGTCGGCGCTGGGATGCGTGGGGTCGTGCGGGGGGCGGGGTGTCGACGTGACAGGCGGGCGGGTGGTTGCCGGCCGAGACGACCGTGTCCGCGGCGACGGCAGCTTGCGTTCGTCGGGCAGGTGAATCTCGCCCAGCCCCAACCGGTTCTGCAGGCGCCGCATCCACATCGGGGCCCACCAGCAGTCGTCGCCGAGCAGCTTCATCACCGCGGGCACCAGGAACATCCGAACGACGGTGGCGTCCAACAGAAGTGCGGCCATCAGCCCGAAAGCCAGATACTTCATCATCACCAGGTCGGAGAAGACGAACGAGCCGGCGACCACGGCCAACACCAATGCCGCCGCGGTGATCAGACGGCCCGTCGTCGCCGTACCGATCCGAATGGCCTCGGCCGTCGACATGCCGCGCGCCCTGGCCTCCACCATCCGCGATACCAGGAACACCTCGTAGTCGGTGGCCAGACCGAAACCCACCGCGACCACCAGCGCGATCAGGACGACCATCAACGGTGTCGGCGTGAAATTCAGCCAGCTGGAGAAATGCCCGTCGACGAAGATCCAGGTCAGAATGCCCAGCGTGGAGCCCAGGGTCAGCGCGCTCATCACGGCGGCCTTGATCGGCAGCACCACCGATCCGAATGCCAGGAACATCAACAGCATCGTCGTGCTGAGCAGCACCACCAGCATCAGCGGAGCCTTGTCGAACAAGCTGTGGATGCTGTCCTGTTCAAGCGCCGGAACGCCGCCGACCAAGACGGTCAAGCCTCTTGGTGGCGTGATCGATCGCAGCTCAGCAAGCTTCTTGGCCGCATCGCCGGCGTTCGACAGACCGTTCTGGATGACCCGGACCGAGTCATTCTTGGGATGGCTGCCATTCGGTCCCGAGACGCACGGGTTGCCCTCGATCGTCGGGCAAGCGCGCTCCTGCCAGGTCGTGTCGGTGAATCCGCTGATCGAGGCGGCGTCGTTGCGGATCTCGGCGACCTGCTGGTCGGTGACCTTGCTGTGGTTGTTGCTCTCGATCACCAGCGTCAGCTGGTTCGTGCGATAGCCGGGGAACGATTTGTCGAAGTTCTCCTGTGCCAGGCGTACCGAGTTATTCGGCGGCAGGTACTTTTCGCTCATACCGCCGAAGGAGAGATTGTGCAGCGGGATGACCAGCGCGATCATTCCGATGATGATGGGGATGGCGAAGACCAGCGGCCGCCGCATGACGACGTTGACCAGCTTGCCCCAGAACCCGGCTTCCACCTCTTCACGGGTCTTGGTCTTCTGCAGCCGATCGGCGAGCCAGTTCAAGTACACGCGCGACGGCGTCCAGTTGGCCAGGAAAGGAATGCGGAACAGGGTGCGCACGCCGAGGGCGTCGACGTGCTTGCCGAGGACCGCCAGGCAGGCAGGCAGCAGGGTGATCGACAAGATCGCGGCCAGCGTGACCGAGATGATCACCGCGTAGGTCAGCGACTTGACGAAGCCCTGCGGCAACAAAAAGAGGCTGGAGGCGGACACGGCGATCAGGACCGCCGAGAACACCACCGTGCGACCGGCCGTCATCACCGTGCGGCGGACCGCGGCCTCGGTGTCGTATCCCTCGGCGATCTCTTCACGGAACCGACTGACCACGAACAGCCCGTAGTCGATGGCGATACCGAAGCCCATCATGGAAACCACTGGCTGGGCGAAGAAACTCAGCGGCCCGAACATCGTGATCAATCTCAGGATGCCCAGCGAGCCGGCGATGCTCAGTCCACCGACCATGACCGGCAGGGAGGCCGCGATCACACCGCCGAATACCAGGAAGAGCACCACCGCCACCAGCGGTAGCGCCAGCACTTCCATACGCTTCTGGTCAGTCGCAATGGTGCCTGTCAGTGCGTTGGCGATCGGCTCCAGGCCGGCGAGCTGGATGTTGCCGCCGTTGAGCTTCTGCAGATCCGGCTCGATGTCCTTGTAGTTGGTCAGAATCGTGTCGTCATCGTTGCCCTTGAGCGGGATGCTGACGAAGGTGTGTTTGCCGTCCTCGCTGGCCATTCCCTTGATGATGGGGTCGGTGCTGGTCGGCGCGGCCAGCCAGCCGGCCCAGCCGACGACCTGGTCCGGATGGTCTTTTTTGAAGGCGTTGAGTTCGTCGACGATCTTTTTCTGCCACGCCGGGTCGTTGACCGACTTAGGGGCGGTGAAGGTCGCCACGATGTGGCTGGTTCGGTCGCGCCCGTAGGTGTTGTCGCCAAGTACCGATGCCTTGACCGATTGGCTGCCGTCGTCGTAAAACCCGCTCTGCGTCACGTGCTTGCCGAGGCTTATCCCGAAGATGCCGCCGAGCAGGCTCAGCGCCACCATCACGCCGATCACGATGAACCGGTAGCGATAAACAGTTCGACCCCACCAGGCGAACACGTAAGCTCCTTACTGGATCTGCGGCGACCCGCGCATTAGTTTTGAGTTGTCAGACACGCGAGGTCAGCAACGAGGACAGCGGCCGGAACGGTTGCAGCCACGCCCCCTTCTCAGGCAGCGAATCGAGGCCGATCCGCGGCAGTGGCTCCCGGAACACTCCGGTGATGTCCTCCAGGTCGACAAACTCCAAGGTATCCGACGCTAGCGCCCAACTGGCATGTTCGCGAAATCCAAGCACCTGGACGGGTATCCCGCTACGCGAGATTTCCTCGAGCGGCAGCCGGAATGCCTGCCCATCGGCGGACGCCACCATCAACGCCGCCAAACCCTCCTGCGAACGCTGCGCGATGTGCGCGAGCATGTCGCTGTCGACGTCACTGTCCTCATCGAGCTTGGGCTTGGCGAAGACCGCGAATCCGACGTTGCGCAGCGCATCGACCCAGGGCCGCACCACATCAGCGCTGCCCCCGGCAATATTGGTGAACACGGTGGCCTCGGGTTCGGTCGACACGTCGCTCCGGTTGACCGCCACTTCGGCGGCGCGGGCAAGCAACCAGCGGCCGAGCGCGTCGAAGCGGGGCCGTTCCGTCGCGGTGGGCCGCCGGCCCAGGATGGAGCCCAGCCCCATGTCCAGGTTTGGCGCATCCCAGACCAGAAGTACGCGACGAGCCGCCGGCGCCGCGTCGGCAGCGGGGTCGCCGGGCAACCCCACCGGGGCGCTGGTTTTTTCTTCAGTGAGGCTCATAGTCAGCGTCTTTCCCAGAGAAATTCGGTGACCGCGCTGCCGGCAACGTGCGCCTTGCCCTCGTATTTCGTGACCGGACGCACGACGGAGATCGCCGTGTCGGCGTGGGCATCCAGCCTGGTCAGCCTGGGTTCGGCGTCGCCCACCTCGGCGATCTGCTCGGCGTAGCCGGGATGGTCGGTGGCGGCGTGCAGTACCCCGCCCGGCCGCAACCGGTCCGCGATCGTGGCCACCGTCTCTGGCTGCAGCAGCCGGCGCTTGTGGTGACGGGCCTTGGGCCACGGGTCGGGGAAGAACACCCGGACCCCGCTCAGCGAGCCGGGGGCGATCAGTTGGTCCAGCACGTCGACCGCATCCCCGCGGATCAGCCGGATGTTGGTGACGCGTTCGCGGTCGATGCCGGAGAGCAATTGGGCCAGCCCGCGCCGGTAGACCTCGACGGCGATCACGTCGACGTCCGGTTCGGATTTCGCCATGGCCAATGTGGAAGTGCCTGTGCCACAGCCAATTTCAAGAACAAGTGGTGCATCGCGGCCGAACCAGGCGTGGGTGTCCAGCGGTTCGGCCGGGGCTTGAGGGTCGTGTCCAGACGTGGCGACGTAGCCGAGCTCGGGCCACAGCCGCTCCCAGGTCCGCTGCTGGGCGGCCGACAACTGCGAGCGCCGCGAGCGGAAACTGGTCGTCCGGCGATAGCCGCCAACGCCACGTTCCGCACGCAGGTCGGAAGTGGGCGTCGGCGGTGTGGCCGCGTCCACCCAGGGTTGCGCGCGCATCCGTTCATCGTTACCCATGAACCCATCATGTTGCCGCCCGCGGGGCAGATTGATACCCAACAGTTGCCTTTAGCTGGTATCTGGTGACTCGCTTCGCGGCCGTGCAAATGTCACCATTCGTCGACAAACCGGTGGTGGTGCGCCGCGATCGGCGTTTACTCGGCCACAATGAGGCGTTGGCAGCAACTAAGAGGCGGATAGGGGCATCCGATTTTCGTCGACGAGCTGGACCGATTTGCGGACGTGGTTTCCAACCCGCGCTGCGCCGCGATCGCCAGGCGGCTCGCCACCCCAGTACGGGTGGCGGTATCGGGACGCCGCGGTGTCGGCCGTTCCACGGTCGCGCATGCTCTGGCCCAGGCCGGGACCCTGCGCGGCACGATTACGCTGACCACCTCTGCGGCCGCCGACGTTGACCTCTATGTTCTCGCCGACGCGGTCAAACCCGAGGATCGCGGTGCGATCGAGGCGGCCAGGCGGCCGCTGCTCGCGGTGCTGAACAAGGCGGACCTGATCGCGACCACCGAATCCGGCTGCCATCCGCACGGGCCGACCACCGCGGCCAGGGCCCGATGCGTGCGACTGTCTGACCATGCCGGCACATCGATAGAACCCGTGGTGGGCATCCTCGCGGTCGACGGCCTGGACGAGGCGCAATGGTCGGCGCTGCGGGCGCTGGCCGGCGGACATCCCGTCGAAGCGGAGTCGCGCCGCCGGCTGATGGACACCCTCGACGCGTTCGGTGTTGCGCAGGCGACCGCCGCGATCCGGCGTGGGGCCACCCGTGCCGACGTCGTAGCCCTGCTCCGGAGCCTGAGCTGTATCGACGAGATCGCCGACAAGATCGAGGCGCTCGGCGCACCCGTGCGATACCAGCGGCTGCTGGATGCCGTCGCCGACCTGGAGGCGCTGGCCGTCTCCGACCGGCGAATCCGCGAGTTCCTGTCCCGCGACGACACGGTGGTCGCCCGGATGATGGCCGCGGTGGACGTCGTCGAGGCGGTCGGTTTGGACGTCGAGCGAGGCGACACGGCCGCGGCGCATCTGCGCCGCGCGGTGCACTGGCAGCGCTACCGCCGTGGGCCCGTCGCGGCTACCCACCGCGCCTGCGGCGCGGACATCGTCAGGGGTTCGCTGCGGCTGTGGGCGAAGGTCGGAGGGGCGGTGTGACCAAGAAGCCAGATAATGACGCGGTTGCCGAGGTGGACGCGATCGTGGCGGCGATCGGCCCGCAACTCGACGCACCGAACATCGAGCGCGTCGACGCGGTAATGGTCGCCGGGCCATGGCTGGCCGGGGTGACCAGCGTGGTCGCCGCGCTCAGCGAGCGGTTGCCCAAGCGGAAGTTCGTCGAGTCAGCGGGCCTGGAAGCCGGCGAAGCGCCGGCGGTGGTGGTGTTCGTCGTTTCGGCGGCCGCCACGTTGACCGAATCCGACTGCGCGCTGCTCGACGCGTCGGCGGCCGAAACCGACGCGGTGATCGGCGTGGTCTCGAAGATCGACGTGCACGGCAACTGGGAAGAAGTCCTGGCCGCCGACCGCGAGGTGCTGGCGTCGCACGCGACGCGTTACCGGGACGTGCCCTGGATCGGTGTCGCCGCGGCGCCCGAATCCGGTGAACCCCGGGTCGACGACCTCGTCGCCGCGGTATCCGACAAGCTCGGCGACAAAGACCTTCCGCGGCGAAACAGGTTGCGGGCGTGGCACTCCCGATTGCAGACCATTGCCGGCCGATACGATCGCGACGCCGATGGCGTGGGCCGGCGGGCGCGAGTCGAAGTGCTGCGCGACCAGCGCAGCGCGATCCTGCGGCAGCGACGACTGTCCAAGTCCGAGCGCACGATCGCTTTGCGTAGCCAGACCCAGCAGGCTCGGGTTCAGCTGTCGTACTTCGCCCGCAACCGCTGCGCGTCGGTCCGCTCGGAGCTGCAGGAGGACGCCGCGAGCCTGACCAAGGCCAAGCTGCCGGAGTTCGAGTCCTACGCGGGTGCGCGCCTCAATGAGGTGATCACCGAGGTGGACGATGGCACGACGACACATTTGGCCGACGTCGCGCAGGGGCTGGACCTGACCGTTGACCTGCCGGCACCGTCGACGCTCCCGACGATCGAGGTTCCGGCGCCGCAGCTGAAGTCGCGGAAGCTCGAGACCCGGCTGATGATGCTGGTGGGTGCGGGCTTCGGGTTGGGGGTGGCGCTGACGTTGAGCCGGCTGCTGGCCGATCTGACGCCCGGGTTGACGGTGGCCGGTGCCGTCGCGTGCGCGGCGGTCGGACTGGCGCTGACGGTCTGGGTGGTCGGCACCCGCGGGCTGCTGCGCGACCGCGCGCTGCTCGACCGCTGGGTCGGCGAGGCGACCGCGCAACTGCAGTCCGCGGTCGAGCAACTGGTGGCGACCCGGGTACTGGCGGCGGAGTCGACGTTGACCGCCGCATTGGCCGAGCAGGACGAGGGCGAGAGCGCACGGGTCGCCGAGCAGGTCAGCGTTATCGATACCGAGCTACGCGAACACTCCGTCGTCGGGGCGCGCGCCGCCGCGCTGCGCGGGCGCGAGATGCCGACCCTGCAGGCCGCGCTCGACGCGGTGCGGGCGGAACTCGGCGAAGCCACCGGGCCAGACGAGGTCGCCTATACCCCTTCCGACGACGCGGGCGCACCGTCCGAGACTTCGGTGCCTTCCGGCGACGGCGACGGCGACGGCGAAATTGACGAAAGTTCGCCGACAAATACCGCCGATAACGTGTTCTGAATCGTTCCTGTGAGTTAACCGATACGGCCTCGACTTTTTCTGGGTATACACCTCGCGATAACCTGTGTAGAGGCCGCCGCAAACTAGCCGCGCAACACGCACAAAGCGACTGCAGGAGATTTTGATGACTTCAGCGACCGTTCCTGGTCTGGACACTGCCCCGACGAACCACAAGGGGCTGCTGTCCTGGGTGGAGGAGGTCGCCGAGCTGACCCAGCCGGACCGGGTGGTATTCGCGGACGGCTCCGACGAAGAGTGGCAGCGGCTCGCCGACCAGCTGGTCGAGGCCGGCACCTTCACCAAGCTCAACGAGAAGAAGCACAAGAACTCCTACCTGGCGCTGTCGGACCCGTCCGACGTGGCCCGCGTGGAGTCCCGGACCTTCATCTGTTCGGAGCGCGAGGTCGACGCAGGCCCGACCAACAATTGGAAGCCGCCGGCCGAGATGCGGGCCACCATGACCGAGCTGTACCGCGGCTGCATGCGCGGTCGCACCATGTGGGTCGTCCCGTTCTGCATGGGGCCGCTCGGTGCCGACGACCCCAAACTCGGCGTGGAGATCACCGACTCCGAATACGTCGTCGCCTCGATGAAGGTGATGACCCGAATGGGCAAGGCCGCATTGGAAAAGCTTGGCGATGACGGCTTTTTCGTGAAGGCTTTGCACTCGATCGGTGCTCCGCTGGAGCCCGGGCAAACAGACGTGCCGTGGCCGTGCAATGACACCAAATACATCACGCACTTTCCGGAGACCCGGGAAATCTGGAGCTTCGGGTCCGGCTACGGCGGAAATGCGTTGCTGGGCAAGAAATGCTATTCGCTGCGGATCGCGTCGGCGATGGCCCACGACGAGGGCTGGCTCGCCGAGCACATGCTGATCCTCAAGCTCATCTCGCCGGAGAACAAGGCGTACTACTTCGCCGCGGCGTTCCCCTCGGCCTGCGGCAAGACGAACCTCGCCATGTTGCAGCCGACCATCCCGGGTTGGCGCGCCGAGACGCTCGGTGACGACATCGCCTGGATGCGGTTCGGCAAGGACGGCCGGCTGTACGCGGTCAACCCCGAATTCGGTTTCTTCGGGGTGGCACCGGGCACCAACTGGAAGTCCAACCCGAACGCGATGCGCACCATCGAGGGCGGCAACACGGTGTTCACCAACGTCGCGCTGACCGATGACGGTGACGTGTGGTGGGAAGGCCTGGAGGGCGAGCCGGATCACCTGATCGACTGGAAGGGCAACGACTGGCTCCTCCGCGAGACGGAAACCAAAGCCGCGCACCCGAATTCGCGTTACTGCACCCCGATGTCGCAGTGCCCGATCCTGGCGCCGGAGTGGGACGACCCGCAGGGCGTGCCGATCTCGGGCATTCTGTTCGGTGCGCGCCGCAAGACCACGGTGCCGCTGGTGACCGAGGCCCGCGACTGGCAGCACGGCGTGTTCATGGGAGCCACCATGGGCAGCGAGCAGACCGCCGCGGCCGAAGGCAAGGTCGGCGACGTGCGCCGCGACCCGATGGCCATGCTGCCGTTCCTCGGCTACAACGTGGGCGACTACTTCCAGCACTGGATCGACCTGGGCAAGAACTCTGACGAGTCCAAGCTGCCGAAGGTGTTCTTCGTCAACTGGTTCCGGCGCGGCGAAGGCGGCAAGTTCCTCTGGCCGGGCTTCGGTGAGAACAGCCGTGTGCTCAAGTGGATCGTCGACCGCATCGAGCACCAGGCGGGCGGCCAGGAGACGCCGATCGGCGTCGTTCCCACCGCCGACGACCTCGACCTTGACGGGCTCGACGTCGACGCCTCCGACGTCGACCGCGCGCTGGCGGTCAATGCCGCCGAGTGGCGCCAAGAGCTGCCGCTGATCGAAGAGTGGTTCGAGTTCGTCGGCGACAAGCTGCCGACCGGCGTCAGGGACGAGTTCGAGGCGCTCAAGCAGCGTCTGGCCGAGTCCGAATAAGCACCCCGCGGCTACCGCAGGGTAGCCACATCCTAAAGATCGGCTAGCCGAACTCTTGGATGCGACCATGCTGACCAGCAAATTTGAGGTGGGTGGGGCATCCATTCAGTAGCCTGGCTATGTTGCTGGATGGGTGCCTGGCGGGTACCTTAACGACGTGACAACCACCGCGCCCGCTGTAACGGAGTCCGGTGCCCGCTCGCGGACCTTGATCCGCTCACTTGCAATCGTCAGCGTCGTCATCTGCCCCGCTCTGGTACTGCGGATCCTCGGTGTTGAACCAGAGCCCGTGCTCGGTCTGCTCGTTTACGGCGGCGCGGTCGTCGGCGCCAGCTTTGTGTTGGCGTGGGCCGCGGAAGCCGCCCAGATCGACGTGTCGGGCAGCCTCGCCGTCGCCGTGCTGGCCGTGATCGCCGTCCTTCCCGAGTACGCCGTCGATCTGTACTACGCCTATACCGCCGGCCACGTGCCCGCCTACACGCAGTACGCGGCGGCGAACATGACCGGCTCGAATCGGCTGCTGATGGGTCTCGGATGGCCGGTTGTCGTTCTGGTCAGCGTCCTGGTGGCGCGCCGGGCCACCGGCCGCAAAGTCGGCGGACTGGACCTCGACGCCAGCAACCGGGTGGAGATCGGCTTCCTGATGGTCGCCGGAGTGGTCGCCTTCGTCATCCCGGTGACGGGTCGCATCCACATCGCCTTCGGTGTGGCGCTACTGGCCTGGTTCGGCTTCTACCTCTACAAGCTGAGCCGCGGCGAGGTCGAGGAGCCCGAACTGGTCGGCACCGCGGCCGCGCTGGGCGCACTTCCCGACCGGGCGCGTCGGATCGCGGTAGCCGCACTGTTCATCTTCGCGGCCGCGGTGATCGTGACGTGCGCAAAACCCTTTGCCGACAACCTGATCGGGGCGGGCACCAAACTGGGTATCGACCGCTTCCTGCTGGTGCAGTGGCTGGCCCCGTTGGCGTCGGAGGCGCCGGAGTTCATCATCGCGACCATCTTCGCCGCCCGCGGCAAGGGTGGCGCCGCGATTTCGACGCTGGTCTCGGCGAAGGTCAACCAGTGGACGCTGCTGATCGGGTCGTTGCCGGTGGCATTCATGCTCGGCGGCGGTGGCGCCGAGATGCACCTGGACGGCCGCCAGATCGAGGAGATCGTGCTCACCGCCGCGCAGACGTTGATGGGTGTCACGCTGTTGCTCGGTCTGCGATTCCAGCGTTGGGCCGCGTGGCTGCTGCTCGGATTGTTCGTCGTGCAGTTCCCGCTCACCTCGACCGAAGGGCGCTTCGCCATCAGCGCTGTGTACGCGGCGGTGGCGCTGGTCGCGCTGGTGAACAATCGCCACCAGCTGATGCCGACGCTGGCCGCGCCGTTCGCCGGTAAGGCCAAGCGTCACGGCGGTCATCCGCACCACCAGCCCGAACCGGTGCTCGAGAGCTAGCTAGCAGCAGCGGATCGCGCCCTCTTGACAGCTGTCAAGTTTCGCGGCGGTACAGTCTGGCCATGCAGATTCGCCAGCACACCTCCGGTCAGGGCGCGAAAGACAAACCCGCGATCATTCTTCACCCGTCCGGCACGGTGATCACCTTCGACGAGTTGGAAGCCCGTGCCAATCGGCTGGCGCATCACTTCCGTCAGGCCGGTCTGGTCGAAGGCGACGCGGTCGCGATTTTGATGGAGAACAACGAGCACATTCATGCCGTCATGTGGGCGGCCCGCCGGGCCGGGCTGTACTACGTGCCGATCAATACGCACCTGACCGCGCCGGAGGCGGCGTACATCATCGACAACAGCGCCGCCAAGGCGATCATCGGTTCCGCCGCGCTGCGCAAGACCTGCGAGAACCTGGCCGAGCAACTGCCCGATGGGTTGCCCGCGCTGCTGATGATCGCAGACGATGACCTTGACGGCTGGCAGCGCTACCCGGAATGCGTTGCAGATCAACCGGATACACCCATCGGCGACGAGGTCGAAGGCGATCTGCTGCAGTACTCCTCGGGAACCACCGGCCGACCGAAGGGCATCAAGCGGGAGCTGCCGCACGTCTCGCCCGCCGAGGCGCCGGGCATGATGTCGGCCCTGGTCGGGTTTTGGATGCATCCGGATGCGGTCTATCTCAGCCCCGCGCCGCTGTATCACACCGCGCCATCGGTGTGGTCGATGACCGTGCAGGCCGGCGGCATCACGACGGTTGTCTTGGAGAAGTTCGATCCCGAAGGCTGCCTGGACGCCATCCAGCGTCACCGGGTCACGCACGGACAGTTCGTGCCGGTCATGTTCACTCGCATGCTGAAACTACCTGAGGCAACCCGCAATTCATTCGACCTATCCAGCCTGGAACGGGTGATGCACGCCGCTGCTCCCTGCCCGGTGGAGATCAAGAAGCAGATGATCGACTGGTGGGGGCCGATTGTCGACGAGTACTACGCGTCCTCAGAAGCCATCGGGTCGACATTGATCAGCGCCGACGAGTGGCTGGCGCCCCCCGGCTCGGTCGGCAAGCCGATGATGTGCCAGCTCCACATTCTCGACGAAGACGGCAACGAGTTGCCACCCGGCCAACCCGGCGAAATCTATTTCGAGGGAGGCTTTTCCTTCGAATACCTCAACGACACGGCGAAGACCGCGGCCTCCCGCGACAAGCACGGCTGGGCGACGGTCGGCGACGTCGGCTATGTCGACGAGGACGGCTATCTGTTCCTGACCGACCGCCGCCACCACATGATCATCTCCGGTGGCGTGAACATCTATCCGCAGGAAGCAGAAAACCTGCTCGTCACCCATCCAAAGGTGCTGGATGCAGCGGTGTTCGGAATTCCCGACGAGGAAATGGGCCAAAGCGTCAAAGCCGCGGTGCAGACCGTCGATCCGGCGGATGCGACCGGCGAGTTCGCCGATGAGCTGGTCACCTGGCTGCGAGAGCGGTTGGCGCACTACAAGTGTCCGAGGTCAATCTCATTCGAGGCGCAGCTGCCGCGTACCGACACCGGAAAAATGTTCAAACACGAACTGGTCAAGAAGTATTCGGTGTGACGCTGCGCGTCGTCGATGTCTCGGATCCTGATACCGCGCTCGACTCTGCACTGCTCGGAGTTCCGCTGGTGGCCGTCGGGCCGTTGGCGAACGCATCCGAATTCTGGCTTCAGCAGGCCACATTCACGCTGACCGAGGATGACGCC
>NZ_DATNJW010000064.1:0-3276 GCF_035603715.1 Mycobacterium sp.
GACGCACCGCCGCGGCGACTGATCTTCCGCACCGATCTCCCTCGCTCGCAACGCTTCCTGCCCCGATATCTACCCGTCGACGCGGACCGAAAACTCACTGCCGCGCTGTCGGGTTCGTGCTTTCGACTCGCAGCCGATGCGCTGTTGGTGCAACGAGCCTGTGGGCTGCGGATCGGTGAATTACTCGACCTGGAACTCGACTGCATCCATGAGATCCCTGGGCAAGGATCCTGGCTCAAGGTCCCACTCGGCAAGCTCGACTCCGAACGCATGGTCCCTCTCGACGAGGAAGTCCTCACTCTCGTCGATCGCATCACCGCGACCCGCTCACCCGGTCGACCCATGGTCCATCCCCGCACCGGAGCGCCAGCCGATTTCCTGTTCACCCATCACGGAAAGCGACTCTCGCAGAACGCAGTACGGCAAGAGCTGAACCGGGCGGCCGACACAGCAGGCCTTGGACACATCACACCGCATCAACTCCGACACACCTACGCCACCGCCCTGATCAACGCCGGAGTGTCGCTGCAAGCGTTGATGGCTCTACTCGGACATTATGCGGGTGATTTTGTCAAGTGCGTCGTATCAGGAGGCGGTCTGATCGAGTCGAGCGAGCAGTCCGTCGAACACTTTCTGGCGGCCCAGTTGTCCTTTGGCGGCGGCGTCGTCGCGTTGCGCCTGCAGGGTGGGGCGGAATTCGATGGTGGTCTGGAAGAAGGTGCAGGATTCGCAGATGGATTCGAAGTGGCAGTCCAGGCCGACGGGTCGGGCGCAGTAGCCGTTGCCGAGCATCCGGCGGTGCATCTCGACACGGAGCTTACGCATTTCGGCGCCTTCGGCCTCGGCGGGCAGTGCGCGCGTCTGGTGGTAGAGGGCTTCGACCTTTGCGCTGACGGAAAAGTATTCGTCGGCGACGGTGCGGTCGGCGATACGGGCGTACACGAGGGTCATCCGCATCGATCGGTGCCCCAATAAGGCGGCCAGGGCTTCGAGAGTCATGCCGCGGTTGATCGCCTGGGTCGCCAATGTGTGCCTGAGGCGATGGGGCGAAACATGGCCGATGCCAGCCGTCTTCGCGGCTTTGGCGACTGCCCGATCGACCCGGCCCTCGCCGATGCGTTGGCCGTGCTCGATGAACAGGTAGCGGCTGCGCAGGCTGCTGGGTCGGGTGGCGATCCAGGCGTCGAGGAGATCCTTGAGTTGGGGATGCAAGGGGATGTAGCGGTCGGTGCGCAGTTTCCCCAGCGGCACGTGCAACCAGTACGCTGCCCCGATCTGCACCACGGAATCGACTGTGAGGTCGAGGAATTCACCCTTGCGTAGGCCGGTGCGGGCCAAGAACTCCACGCACAGGCGGACGAACGGGTCGTCGTCGGCCCGGGTGGCCTGCAGCAGCTTGGTGAACGCGGCGTCGTCGAGGAAGCGGGGCAACGGGTCATCGCGCAGCGGCAGGTCGCCGGAGAACACGAGCACCCGGGCCGGGACGTCATCGCCGTCCCATTCGGTGAGGCGTTCAAAGCAGGTACGCAGGGTGCCCAGGTGCTCGGCGAGACCGGTCTTGGACAACCGGCCGCCGCGGGCCGAGGGCCGGGTGGACAGGTGCAGCTTGTAGGCCTCGATATGTGCCCGACGCAGGTCGGCGACGCAGACCACCCCGGGAGCGTTGGCGGCCAGCCAGCCGGCGAACTCCCGCAGCACGCCCTCGACGCGCACCATCGTCGAGGCCCGCAGCGACAACCGTGTCTGGGCGATGTAACCGGTGAGGGTGGCCGCCAGCCGTGGTGGGACCGCCGCCCACTGGGCCGCCCGCTCGGCCGAGCGGTCCGGGCTGATTTTGCGGGGTGCACTGTCAAGGACGCCGAGGTGGAACAGCGTGGTCTGCGCACCGAACAGCGCCGCGCTCAGCGCCTTGGCGCCGTGGCTGCCGGGTCGGTGGCGAGTTATCGCCGCGGTCAACGCTTTTCGCTGCGCATCGATCACCGGCTAGGTCAACCGTTGGGGAGTCAGCCCGGCCAGCGCGGCCACCTTGACCAGCGCCGACCACTGCAGGCGCGTCACGACGGGACCGAACCCGAGCTCGGTGGAGGTCGCGGCGAACCGTTCGTAGAACTCGCGGTGATGGTGGGCGGCGACTTCGCCGAGGTAGGGCCGACACGCCACCAGATAGTCCGGGCTGGGCCGCAGCCGTCCCGTCACGATCAGCCAACCGACTACCCGTCGATCCTTGAGCGGCAGCGCGCACTGCGATGCCAGCGGCAAACCCGACCAGCCGTCCACCCCCACTCGGGTGAAGAACGTGCGCGCCACCGACGTCACCGGGTGTCCGGCGAACATCCCGGCCGCGACGAGGTCGGCCCGGTACGCCGCGACGAGCTCCTCGATGTCGGGGCGATGTGCCGGTGACCCGTTCATTCCTGGGTCGCCCCACCGGACGCGACGACCTGCGCCTCGATCGCTTCGGCGGCCCGCAGATATTCCTGTTCCAACCAGTCGTTGGCCAGGTGCAGGTAGATGCGGGTGGAGTCGATCGAGGCGTGGCCGGCCTGGGCCTGGATGGCCTCCAGTGCCATCCCGGCCTCCCGCAGCCGGGTGAAACACGTGTGCCGCAGTTGATGGCACGTCGCCTGGCTCAGCCCGGCGCGCCCGCGCGCACCGTCGAGGATCTCATCCAGGCCCGCCGCAGACAACGGCTCACCGCGCCGCGATCCCTTCAACACCACGAACACCCGATCGGTCGGCACCCGCGGCCGCTCGTGATCCAGATAGTCCCCGAGCGAGGCGAAAAACCGCGCCGACACCGGCACGATCCGCTGCCGACCGCCCTTGCCCTCGGACACAAACACCCGCCGCTCACCGGCGTTGACGTCGCCCAGGCGCAGGCCCAGCACCTCGCAACGGCGCAGGCCACCCAGCAACATCGCCTCGACCATGGCCCGGTCGCGGTGGGTACGCAACGCCGCCCACAGCGCGTCGACCTCGCTGGGCGCCAGCACCCGCGGCAGCGTGCGCGGGGTGCGGACCAACGGCACCCCGCCCTTGCCGCGCCGAGCACCCGCGCGGCGGGCGGCCAGGCTGGTCGGTACAGGGTTGTGCCTCACACCGGTATCACCCCGGGCCGCGAGGTAGGCGTACAGACCGCGCACACTCGACAACCGGCGGGCGATCGTGCGCGCCGCCAACCCCGGCTCCCCGTCCTCCAGCCGAACCACCCGTTCGCCGCGACGCGCAGCGCGCTGAGAAGCCAAGAACCCCAACACATCCGACGCGCTCACCTGT
>NZ_DATNJW010000065.1:0-3295 GCF_035603715.1 Mycobacterium sp.
CGCGAATTCGCGACGCTCAAGCAGCACGCCCATGTCGGCACGAAGCTGCGGACCCGGGCCGATGCGCTGGCCGCGATTCGCGCCGGAATCGACAATATGGCAGCCGAATTCGAGGTCTAGGTTCTGCAGCCTTACGTTCCGGGCCGCCGGAAACGCTCGAGGTACTCGTTCCAGTCCCACGATTTCAGGAACGCTTCGGCCGCATCGTGGCCGCTTTGGTAGAGCTCTTGCATCTGCTTGGTGCCGATGTTGAAGTCGAGAAATCCGACCTTCGAGGAGTCGACGCGAATCGCCCGCGAGTCGACCCATGGTTGATTCAGGTAGGCCTGGTCGCGCCCGACGATCATCGTGGTGATCAGCGCTTCGATCAGCGGCGGGCCGCCGAAAAGCCAATTGACCGGCGCCAGAGCCGGAATCACTTTGTCATTGCCCTGCGGAAGGTTGGGCAGCAACGTGACGCCGAAGGTGGGCCACCGTGGCGGTTTGCCGTCACGCCGGTCGAAGGAGTCGATCGGGAAGTTCGACAGCATGCCGCCGTCGACCAGCGTCGACGTCAGGCCGGCGGTGCTGGTCAACTTGGCGGCCCGAAAGAAGAATGGGATCGACATCGACGCGCGAACCGCGTCGGCTACCTGTTGTTCGTCGGGGTCCAGGCCGTACAGCCGGTGGTAGTCCCACGGCAGCCGCACCAGCTGCCCGGTGGTCACGTCGGACACCGTGACGACCAGCCGGTAGCGCTGTTCCGGCGGCAGGTGCGGGGCGTCGATGGCCAGGTCGCCGAAAGTCCGCACACCGAGGTTGGCCAGCTCGCTGCGAATCCAGTCGTGAGCGAAATCGCCTTTGTAAATGCCGGTTTCGCTCAATACGCCCCACGCCGGGCCGAGCAGCGGGATGCCGGTGATGTGCGTCGGGTCGAGGAATTTTTTGTAGGGCAACGTCATGGTCAGTTGCTCGACCTCATCGGGGGTCAGTTGGTCGGCGCCGGCGGCCAGAATGGCGCCGACCACCGAGCCGGCTGACGTGCCGGACACCCGCTGGATCGCATATCCGGCTTCCAGCAGGGCGACGGCGGCGCCGGACAATCCGATGCCCTTGACGCCGCCGCCCGAGAGGACGAGGTCCGCCTTGAGTTCGGTAGTCACTCTGCGCACTGTAGCCGCTAGGCCAGACGAAGCTCCTCCGGTGCTGCCGCGACGGGCGTGACCAGCGCAAGGACCGCCTCGTAGCGCTGCGTGACGTCGTGGCGGTCTGATGGATCGGCGACCGTGGCCAGGCTGGACCGCTGGATCGCCTCGGCTTGGCGGATCAACGGGGTTTGGTGTGCACGGTCAGGCGTTTGTTCGATGATCTTCGCCAGCGCTTCGAGTTGCCGGATCATGATGGCGGGCATGCCAACTGCGGCCTGGCGGATGGTATCGAACGTGCGCTCCACCAGCCGCTCGAAATCGGGCTGGTAGGCGATGACGCGTATGTTGCCTTCAGCGTCGCGCCGGATCCGCTGTGGGCGCCATGAAGTGGAAATTCGGCACAAGCCATCGGCGATCCAGTCGACGCAGGTCATCCCGGTGAACGTGTCGTTGACTGCGGGCGATAATGCCCGTAATGCGATCTCGACCAGTTGATCGAATCCAAACGAAATATCCTGTGGGAGTGTGCGATAGGCACCCGTGATGTGGCCCAGCGCAAGCCTGACTGCCACAGAGTCAGCAGCCTCGGGCGGCCACACCCGGGCGATTACCTGACCTGCGACCACGAAATGCCCAGGGCGGTAGGGTAACTGAATGACCGCGTCGGCATTGGTAGCGGTCTTCAGTAGCGAGTCATGCCGGACGACCTGCAGATAGCCGCTGCGCGGTGTGCGGATCGGAGCACCGGACTCCTCCAACCGTGCACACAATTCCTCGTGCGACGGGCCGCGGGCCGCACCGACCCCGAAGTCGCCACCGACATCCAGCGCCGCAATCTCTTTGTCCAATGTTGCCGCAATGCGCGCGATTACCACCGGGAGCTGGATCATCGAAGCGATGTGATTGAGGAAGAAGATCAACACTGCCACGTCAGCCAACGTCAGCACGAACGTCACCGTGATCGACAAATGCGGAACGAAGTCGCCGTGCGGGCCGCCGCCCACCGAAACCAACGCGACCATCGCGTAGCAAAACGAGGCGACAAATGTTCCCAACGAAACTTGAGTTCCCGGATCGCGCACGAAGTTGCGCAGCATCCGCGGCCCGAACTGCGTTGAGGCCAGCGTCAGCGCAACGATGGTGATCGAGAAGACGATGCCGACCACGGTGATGATCGCCGCGGCGACCGTGGCCAATACAACTCGAGCCGAATCGGCGCTGCCGTTAAGCACCCACGATGGGAAGTGGATCCATCCGTCATAAGCCATGCGATCGATGGTGTAGGTGATGCCGAACACCACGACTATCCCAAGCGTCTGGAGCACCGGGACGAGCCATAGGTTGGTCCGAAGTTGCTCCCGTCGCCAATCAGCCTCGAAGTATGGACCGCGCATCTAGCAAAAGCTAAGCGTGCGCGGCCCGCTGCGCGCGTTTATTAACGATTTCCTTACGACTGGGCTGAAACCCAGTCGTAAGCAAGGAATTTTCCGTCGAACGTCACCACGACACGGTCGCCGGACGGATGCGGTTTCTTCTGCAGGTCGACGCTGAAGTTGATCGCGCTCATGATGCCGTCGCCGAACTGCTAGTGGATCAATTCCTTGAGAGCGCCGCCGTACACCTGAACCGCCTCATAGAAACGGTAGATGGTGGGGTCGGTCGGCACCGCGGTGGGCAGCTCGGCTCGTACCGGCACCGCGGCCAGCACGGGCAGCGCCGACTCGTCGAGGCCGAGCATCTCGACGACCACCTTGCCGAGCTCGACGGGAATCGGGTGCTGGCCCAGTAGCGCCGACGTGGTCCACACCACCGGCCTGTCGATGGCCTCGGCCAGCTCCTGCCAGCTCAGCCCGCGGTCCAGACGGGCAAGAACGATCTGCTCGGTGATCTCGTTTCTGTTCATGGAATCAGCATGCACGCCGCCGCCGGCCGGCGCGCGGCTCGGCTGATAAGCGTTGACTATCAGCACTCAACCCGGTTTCGTGGCGGTCACCAACCGGGTGGCGAACCAGGGGCCGCCGTACCACATGCGCCATCCCAGGTTGCGGCGCTGCACGTTTCGCCAACCCAGTTCGCGCAGATGGTTGGCATGCTGACCGGTCTCCCGCAGGTCGGCGATCGCGAGCCGGCCGCCCGGCCGCAGCACCCGGACGGCTTGATCCAAAGCC
>NZ_DATNJW010000066.1:0-7859 GCF_035603715.1 Mycobacterium sp.
TACCAGGCCTGGCAGGCGCAGTGGAATCAGGCGATGGAGCAGTTGGTGTTGTCCTACCGCGCGATGGCGGGCACCCATGAGAACAACACCACCTCGATGCTGGCCCGCGACCAGGCCGAAGGCGCCAAGTGGGGCGGCTAGCCCCACTCACGGCATTGTGGGGCGGTCGCACACCCTGGCGGGTGGGTCCGCAACGTAGATGACCACCAAGCCGAACGCCGTCGAGCTCACCGTCGATCAGGCGTGGTTCATCGCTGAAACCGCGGGGGCGGGAACGTTCCCATGGGTTTTGGCGATCACCACGCCTTACGCTGATGCCGCCGAACGGGGTGCGTTCCTCGCGACCCAGAACGCCGAACTGACCCGTATGGGGATGGTGTCGGCCGACGGCGCTGTCAACGCGGCGGTGGCCGACTGGATCCGGGTGGTGTGCTTCCCGGAGCGGTGGCTGGACCTGCGTTACGTCGGTTCCGCGGCCGCCGCCGGGGGCGACGACCTGCTACGCGGGATCATCGCGCGCCGCGGCAACAAAACCGTTGTCGCACTGCGCAATGCACAGCTGGTCACGTTTACGGCGATGGACATTCACGATGCGCGCGCCCTGGTGCCGATACTCGGTGTCGGTCTGGCGCAGCGCCCGCCCGCACGGTTCGACGAATTCAGCCTGCCTGCTCAGGTCGGCGCCCGGGCCGACGAGCGGCTGCGCAACGGCGCGGCACTCGCCGAAGTCCTTGATTACCTAGGTATTCCACGTTCGGCGCGTCCCGTGGTGGAATCCGTGTTCACCGGACCGCGCAGCTACGTCGAGATCGTCGCCGGGTGCCACCGCGATGGACAACACGCCACCACCGAGGTGGGAATGAGCATCGTCGATACCACCGAGGGCCGGGTGCTGGTCAGCCCGTCGCGTGCCTTCGACGGCGAATGGATTTCCACCTTCAGCCCCGGAACTCCGTTTGCCATTGGGGTCGCGGTCGAACAGCTCACTGCCCAGTTACCCGATGGCCACTGGTTCGAGGGCAACAGGCTGTCCAGAGATTTCAGCACGCAGTCCAACCCACAATCCGTTTGATCCATCCCTAGAACGACCCCTGTACACGAGAGAAAGAGAAGCAATGTCCAGCAGAAGCCTGAGGAGTCGGTGATGTCGAGCGCTGTGATGCCCGTTGTGCGGGTAGCGATCCTCGCGGACAGCCGGCTGACCGAAATCGCGTTGCCCGCGGACCTGCCGCTGCGCGAAATCCTGCCGGCCGTTGAGCGTCTGGTGGTGCCCGCCGTTGCGGACGATGCGACAGCAGAGGGCGACGCCTCAACCGAACCGGCCACTCCCACTCGCCTGAGCCTCGCCCCGATCGGCGGTGCGCCGTTCAGCCTGGACGCCAGCTTGGGGACAGTCGGTGTCGTCGATGGCGACCTGTTGGCGCTGCAACCCATCCCCGTCGGGCCGGCCGCACCGGGCATTGTGGAAGACATCGCCGACGCGGCGGTGATTTTCTCGACATCTCGGTTGAAGCCGTGGGGCACCACACACATCCAGCGCGGCGCAGTTGCCGGCCTCGCGGGATTGATTTGGGCTGCAACGGGTCTGGGCGTTGTCTACCGGCACGCCACCGGCTCGATTGTCGGGTCGTTCGTGGTCGGCGCGATAGCGCTGCTGAGCGTGCTGGCGGGTCTGGCCACGCGGTCACCGCGTGCCGGTGCAGCGATCTCGGCCGCCGCATTGGTGCCGATCGCCGCGGCCTTGGCGTTGGCGGTACCGGGTAGCTTCGGCGCGGCGCAGGTGACGCTCGCCGCGGCAGGCGTGACCGCCTGGTCGCTGATCAGTCTGACTCTCCCGCACCGCGAAAGTGGCGGCACCATCAGCCTTTTCACCGCAACTGCGGTGCTGGGGGGCGGCGTGCTGCTGGCTGCCGGTGCGAGCTCGCTGTGGCAGCTACCGTTGGTGACGCTGGGCGCAGGCCTGCTGGTCGTGGCGCTGCTCGTCACCATCGAAGCCCCGCAATTGTCCGCGCTGTGGGCACGATTCCCGCTGCCGGTCATTCCGGCCCCCGGGGACCCCACCCCGTCGGCGCCGTCGTCGCGGGTGCTCGAGGACCTGCCGCGACGGGTGCGGATCAGCGACGCGCACCAGAACGGATTCATCGCCGGCGCCGTACTGCTCAGCGTGATCGGGTCGGTGGCGATCGCGTGGCGTCCGGAAACGTTGTCCGCCTGGGGCTGGTACGTGGTAGCCGCGACCGCGGCCGCGGCAGTGCTACGGGCCAGGGTGTGGGACTCGGCCGCCTGCAAAGCATGGCTGTTGGCCCAGCCCTTCCTGGTGGCGGTGTCGTTGGTCGTGCTCTATACGGCCACAGCCGAGTACCTGAACGCGTTGGTGATCGCGATTGTCCTTGCAGCGCTGGTGTCGGCCTGGGTCGTCGTCGCGCTCAGCCCGACCATCGCCTCTCCGGATACCTACTCGCTCCCGGTGCGTCGGCTGGTGGGCTTCGTCGCGTCGGGCATCGACGCGTCGCTGCTCCCGGTGATTGCGTACCTGGTGGGAGTGTTCACTTGGGTGCTCAATCGATGATCTCTGCTCGCACTCGGCGATTCGGTTGTCTCGCAGCGGTGGTGGTTGCCACGCTGTGGGCCTGCCCGCCTGCGTTGGCGATCGATCGCCCACAGGTCGACGCGGGCGCGGCGCCGCCCAACGGGGCGCCCGGGCCGGTGCAGCCGATGGAGAAGAACGGCGAGTGCACCGGTACCGGCATCATCGCGGGTACTGACTTCAAGGAAGCCTCACCAAGCCAGCAGATGCTGGATCCTGTTGCGGCGTGGAAGTTTTCCCGCGGCGATGGGCAGCTGGTGGCGGTTCTGGACACCGGCGTGCGGCCGGGGCCGCGGCTACCCGGCGTGCAGCCCGGCGGCGACTATCTCGAATCGACCGACGGGCTCACCGACTGTGACGGGCGCGGTACCGCGGTTGCGGGCCTCATCGCCGGCCAGCCCAGCGATGATGGCTTCGCGGGCATCGCACCAGGGGCGCGGTTGGTGTCGTTGCGGGTGACGTCGGGCAAATTCTCGGCGCGCAGTGCCGGTGGCGACCCCACCACCGCGCGAGCGATCGTCGACGTGACGGCCTTGGGCCGGGCGATCGTGCATGCCGCCGACCTCGGCGCGCGGGTGATCACAGTCGCGGGGATCACCTGCCTGCCCGCCAACCGCAACGTCGACCAAGGCGCACTCGGCGCGGCGATCCGGTACGCGGCCGTCGACAAGGACGCCGTGATCGTCGCCGCCGCCGGTAACAGCGGTGCCGCGGGTTCAGCCAGTGGCGCGGCGTGTGAATCCAACCCGCTCACCGATTTAGGCCGTCCGGACGATCCCCGCAACTGGGCGGGCGTCACCTCGGTCTCGGTGCCGTCCTGGTGGCAGCCGTACGTGCTGTCGGTGGGCTCACTGACCCCGGGCGATCAGCCGTCGAAGTTCACCATGGCCGGCCCATGGGTGGGCGTCGCCGCGCCTGGCGAGGCCATCGTGTCGGTGAGCAATCGCGATGACGGCGGTCTGGCCAATGGTGTGCCTGACCAGCATCAGCAGTTGTCGCCGCTGATCGGCACCAGCTACGCGGCCGGATACGTCGCCGGGCTTGCTGCGCTGGTGCGCAGCAAGTACCCGGAATTGAATGCGACCGACGTGATCCGCCGCATCACCGCGACCGCACACAACGGGGCCCGTGCGCCATCCAACGTGGTGGGCGCCGGTGCCGTGGACCCCGTCGCGGCCCTGACCTGGCAGCTTCCCGCCGCCACCCACGACGACATGTCGCCGGTGAAACATGTTGCGGCGCCGCCCGAACCAGCACCAAAGAGCCCGTGGCCCCGGATCGTCGCATTTGGTGGGACGGCTGCACTTCTACTGGCCGTCGTGGCCGCTGCCGCGATCGCCGCACGCCGACGAAAGGAAGCCACACTGTGAGCTCGCCCCGATCCATCTCGCCGCCCACCGGACGGATTACGTTGGTGCTGTTGGCCGTTGTGGCCGGCGCTATCGCTTTCCCGTGGCACACGGTGCGCGAGCGCTGGCTGCTCGGCATCGCGATCGTCGTGGCGATCGTGCTGCTGGCCAGGTGGCAGGGGTTGCCCGTCACCACGATCTTGCGCCGCCGGCTCGCGATCGTGCGGCCCAACCGGGGTGCACGACGGGCGGACGAGTCCGTCACAGACGTGCGGACGACGGCGTTGCTCAAGGTGACGCCGCCGTTGGCGGATGCCGACGCGCTGCCACTGTCACTGATTGCCGGTTACGCCAAGCGTTACGGTCTGCGTGCCGACGCCATCCGGGTTACCAGCCGCGACAGCACATCCGAGGTCGGCACGCGCGAACGGGAAACCTGGATCGGCGTGACGTTGTCCGCCGCGGACAATCTCGCTGCGCTACAAGCTCGTTCGGCGCATATTCCGTTGCATGAGACCGCCGAGGTCGCTGCGCGCCGGCTCGCTGACCATCTCCGCGAGAGTGGGTGGACGGCCGCCCTCGCTGCCCCCGATGACGTCCCGGCGCCCTATCCGAAATCTGGTCGCGAGACCTGGTCCGGGGTTTGCCAGGGAAGCACCGATTACGTTGCGGCGTACGGGGTCAAGGTGGACACCGCGTTGCCGAACACGCTCGCGGCGATCTGGTCCTACCCGGTCCGCGAGGTATGGACGGCGGCTGAGGTTACCGGTGCCGGTGACAACCAGACGCTGGCGGTCGCGTGCGCATTCCGGACCGACGCCAGCCCCACTGCGAACGGGCCACTGCCCGGACTGATTTCGAAGTCCGGTATCCAGCGTGCGGCGCTGACGGCGTTGGACCCGCTGTCCACCCAGCGTCTCGACGACCATGTCGCACTGCCCGAGTCGCTGCTACTCGAGCGGCTGCAGTGGGCCAGCACCGCACAATCGCAGCCGGTCGTGCCACACCCAGTGGTGAACTAGGGCGTCCGTCAGTTCTTCTTCAGCTCCTCGGCGAGCATGATGATGATGCCGCTGGGGCCGCGGACGTACGTGAGCCGGTAAACGTCCTGATAGGTCGCCACGCCGCGAAGCGGACGGCAGCCGTGCCTCGCGGCTATCTCAAGGGCTTTGTCGATGTCGTCGACTGAGAAGGCGACGCGGTGCATGCCAATCTCGTTGGGAATAGTGGGTTTCGATTCGATCGCTTTGGGGTGGATGTACTCGAAGAGCTCGAGGCGACCGTGACCGTCCGGCGTCTGGAGCATCGCAATGTTCGCATGGTTGCCATCAAGGCCGACGGCAGTGTCGGTCCATTCGCCACTGACCGTCTCACGGCCGATGACCGTGAGACCGAGGTCGGTGAAAAAGGCGATGGTCGCTTCGAGGTCGCGAACGGCGATACCGACGTTCTCAAGTTTGATGACCATGCGCTGCATGCTACCGAGACCTGCCGATCAGCCGGCGCGTCCAACCTTTGTCAGACACGCCCTAGGGCCGAACAGCCGGAGTGAAGAGGGCCGCGGCGTTCTCGTAGAGGACGCCGCGCAGCCACGCATCGTCGATGCCCGGTACCCGGGTGATCGAGCGCATCGCATCGGCGTAGCTGTAAGGGATGTTGGGGAAATCGCTGCCGAACAGGATGCGGTGACCCAAGTCTCGCAGCCGCGGCAACTGCGACGGCGGAAAGGGCATGAGTTCGTCGACGAACGGCGTGAAAGCCATGGTGGTATCGAGCCTCACGTCGGCCGAGCTCTCGCAGATGTCGAGAAACTCCACATACTCCGGCATCCCCATGTGCGCGACGATCAGTCGCAGCCGCGGATAGCGTTGCAGCAGAATCCGTATGGGCTCAGGACCGGTGTGCTCGCCGGGTGCCGGCCCGGACCCGCAGTGAATGACAACCGGCACCCGGGCGTCTTCGATGGCTCCCCAGACGCAATCGAGCATCGGGTCGTTGGGCTCGTATCTGCCGACCTGAACGTGCGCCTTGAAGACCTGCGTTCCGTTGCGGATCGCGGCCTCGACGTAGTCCGCGGCATCCGGTTCGGGATAAAACGTCGCGGTCGCAAGGCAATCCGGCGTCGAATTGGCGAACTGAACCGCCCATTGGTTCAGCCAGGCCGCCATCTGCGGCTTGTGGGGGTAGACCAGCGCGGTGAAGCAGCGCACGCCGAATTGCCGCAGCATCTGCACACGGTCGGACTCAGCTGTCCGATAGATGACCGGCCATTCACGACCAACCAGCGGGCCCGCGGCATCGAAGTACTGCCACACCTTGTCCATCACTGATTTCGGCATGAAGTGGGTGTGCACATCGATCATCCCCGGCAAGCCGAGCGCAGACCAGATCTGCCGTACCTCGGCGGTCTCGTCGTCGGTCATGGTCCATCCTCGACTCGTCGGGCAAGCAGCGGGTAATACCGTCTATATCAGTCGTCGCGCAGTCCGTTGAACTGGAGGGTCAATATGTGGGATCCAGATGTCTACCTGACCTTTGCCGATCATCGCAGCCGCCCGTTCGCCGATCTTCTGTCCCGGGTCGGAGCGCCGAGCCCGCGTCGGGTGGTCGACCTGGGTTGCGGTGCGGGCAACCTCACCGGTCAGCTGGCTCGACGGTGGCCGGACACGGCCATCGAAGCATTGGACAGCTCGCCGGAGATGGTCGCCGCGGCCCGGGACCGTGGCGTGGACGCTTCCGTCGGCGACCTGAGAACCTGGGTCCCGCAACCTGATACCGACGTCGTGGTCAGCAACGCCGCGATGCATTGGGTGCCCGAACACGGCGAGCTGTTTGTTCAATGGGCGGGCCAGCTGGGCGCCGGGTCCTGGATTGCGGTTCAGATGCCGGGCAACTTCGATAGTCCGTCGCACGCTGCAGTGCGGGCGGTTGCTCGGCGGGAACCGTACGCGAAGCTGCTGCGCGACATCCCGTTTCGGGTGGGGGCTGTGGTTGACACGCCGGCTCATTATGCCGAGCTGCTGATCGATGCCGGGTGCACCGTGGATGCCTGGGAAACCACCTACATCCATCAGCTCACCGGCGAGCATCCGGTGCTGGACTGGATCAGCGGCACCGCATTAGTGCCGGTGAGCGAACAACTCAATGAGCGGGAATACCAACGGTTTCGCGAGGAGCTCATTCCGGTGCTCGCCGAAGCCTATCCAGCCCGTCCGGACGGGACCACGTTCTTCCCGTTCCGGCGGGTGTTCTTCGTCGCTCAGGTCGGCGAGTGAATCACCGGCTGAGGGCTAGTGCTCCGCATGATGGATTTCGACGTCGATCCCGCGGTCGCCGGCGATCGCCGAGCGACTGGTGGGAACCTTCTGGTGGATCTGCAGATACGTCTCGGTGTAGCGGGCCGCAATGCGGGTGCCGGCAAAATCCGACGGTATGACGTCACCGGTCTTCTGCCGCCAATCATGAAGGCGGACAGCAAGGTCAGCGGCGATCTGGTCGACGTTGTCGTTAGCGTCGCCGGTCAACAGGTTGTTGGTTTCAGTGGGATCGACGCGCAGATCGTAGACTTCGCGTTCCGGTCGCGGGGCGGTCACCGTCGGTGCGACGGCGTGGCCGGATGGGCTTTCCTCGATATCCCAGGGCAGATCCAATAATGGTCGGCGAGCGTAGTTTTCGATATAGCTGAAGTCTTTCGTCCGGATCGCTCGGATCGGATCGAACGAGTCGTGGTAGGTCTTGGTGGTGTAGACGTGGTCGCGCACCGGGTCGGCGGAGTCCGGTGCAATCAATGCCTGAGCATGGGAGATGCCTTCGATGTCCGATACGCCCGCGACGCCGAGCAGTTCCAGCAGTGTCGGCAGCAGATCCACCCCGCTGAACAGGTCGTCGTAAACCTTGGGCGCCAACCTCATTCGGGTGGGAGG
>NZ_DATNJW010000067.1:0-3642 GCF_035603715.1 Mycobacterium sp.
GAGCGGACGCGATGGATACCTACGGAATTTTCGCAACCTCTCCCGCCCAGTATTTCCACGGCGGCTACCTCGGGCCGGTGGTCGATCAGCTGGTGGGTACCGCGATCCTCGTCGTGCTGATCGCGGCGTTGATCGACAATCGCAACCAGGCGCCCGCCGGCAACCTGGCGCCCCTGCTGATCGGCTTCATCATCGCCGTGATCGGCTGCTCGTATGGGACCAACGCCGGATACGCGCTCAACCCGGCCCGCGAAATCGGTCCGCGGGTGTTCGCGTGGCTCGAGGGTTGGGGAAAATTGGCGCTGCCCGGTGACTACGGGCTGACGACCAATTACTGGTGGATCCCGGTATTCATCCCGCTGTTCGGCGCAGTGTCCGGCATCCTGCTCTACGACTTCTTCATCGGCCACGTGCTGGACGCGCGTGCGGCGATGATGCGCACCCCGGAACCGGGACTGGCACCGGTTCCCACCACCGACGCCGCGGCGGGAGTGACCGGGCCGGTCACCGCCGAGGACAGTGCCGACGCCGAGGAGGATCAGGCCGCCTGAGCTCAGGTGCCGGTCCAGCGGGCCGGCCGCTTCTCGGCGAACGCGATGGCGCCTTCCTTGGCGTCATTCGACGAGAACACCGGCATCAGGATGCTGTTCTGCTCGGCGAACATGGTGTCCGGGGTCCAGCCGCGGGATTCGACGATGATCCGCTTGGTGGCGGCCACGGCCAGCGGACCATTGGCGGTGATCCGCTCGGCCAGCTCGATCGCCGCGGCCAGCGCGCCACCGGGCTCGGCCAGCACGTTGACCATGCCCAGGGCATGCGCGCGTTCGGCGGTGAAGGCTTCCCCGGTCAGCGCCAACTCCATGGCAATGGCGGGCGGGATGCGCTGAGGCAGCCGCAGCAGGCCGCCGCCGCCGGCCACCAGGCCGCGCTTGACCTCCGGAATGCCGAACGACGCGTCCTTGGATGCCACGATCAGGTCGGTGGCCAGGGCCAACTCGGTCCCGCCGGCCAACGCGTAGCCCTCGACCGCGGCGATCAGTGGCTTGTCCGGCCCACGTTCGGTGAAGCCCATCCCGCGGCCCTCGACGACGGGGACCTCGCCGCGGGCAAAAGCCTTGAGGTCCATGCCCGCGCAGAACGTTCCACCCGCCCCGGTCACGATGCCCACCGAAAGTCCGGGGTCTCCGTCGAGCCGGTCCACCGCGTCGGCCAGACCATGCGACACCGCGGAGTTGACCGCGTTCTTGGCCTTGGGCCGGTTGATGGTGATGATCAGAATCCGGTCCCGCTGTTCGACGAGGACTTCGGGTTCGCTGGCGGCTTCTTCAGTGCTCACGACGGTGTGACGCTCCTTTTGGATTTATGACGGGTGTCTGTCGAGAGATGGTATCCACCCGTTGTAGCTCGGCTAGCATCACAGCCAAATGGCTGCTACGGATATCGAACCCAGCGAGATGAACAAGTGGGATCCCGGGCTCACCGAACGAGTGATGGGCTGGATTCGTCCGCTGATCAAGGGCTACCACCGTGCCGAGGTGCGCGGGCTGGAGTCCTTCCCATCGGGCGGCGCGCTGGTGGTGGCCAACCACTCCGGCGGGTTGTTCGCGATGGACGTTCCGGTCTTCGCGACCGGCTTCTACGAGCACTTCGGCTACGACCGGCCCGTGTACACACTGAGCCACGACATCATCTTCACCGGGCCGACCGGCGAATTCTTCCGTCGCACCGGCTTCATCCGCGCCAACCACGAAAACGCCGACGAGGCACTGCGATCCGGCGGTGTCGTGGTGGTGTTCCCCGGCGGTGACTACGACGTCTACCGACCGACGTTGTCCGAGAACGTCATCGACTTCGACGGGCGCACCGGATACGTGCGGGCGGCGATCAACGCCGGCGTTCCGATCGTGCCGGCGGTGGGCATCGGCGGACAGGAAAGCCAGCTCTATCTGTCCCGCGGGATGGGACTGGCCAAGGCGTTGCGGCTGGACAAGTTGATGCGGGCCAAGATCCTGCCGATCTCGGTGGGCTTCCCGTTCGGGCTGTCCGCGGTGCTGCCGGTCAATGTGCCGCTGCCGACCAAGATCGTTATGCACGTGCTCGAGCCGATCGACGTGATCGCCCAGTTCGGCGAGGAGCCCGACATCGAAGCGGTCGACGCCCACGTCCGAGAGGTCATGCAAAAGGCGCTCAGCGGGCTGGCCAAAGAACGTCGCCTCCCGGTCATCGGCTAGCAGCGCAATGGCACCGCTCGGCCTGCTGGGCACCATGGTCCGCGCGGGAATCGTCGCGCCCATGCGGCCGGATAAGTATTTGCGAATCATCGCGGTGGCCCGTCGCGAAGGCCTTGCTGTCACAAGCGGATTCGGGATGTCAGCACAACGCTGTCCCAATCGTCCCGCGCTGGTCGACGAACTCGGCACCTTGAGCTACCGCCAACTCGATCGGCGTGCCGATGCATTGGCCGCGGCGCTGCAGGCTTTACCCGGCGGAACGCCGGAAGTGCTGGCCATCATGTGCCGCAACCATCGCGGTTTCGTCGAGTCGTTGATCGCGGCCAACCGAATCGGCGCCGACGTGCTGCTGCTCAACACATCGTTCGCCGGCCCCGCACTGGCCGACGTGGTCAACCGCGAGGGCGCGGACGCGGTGATCTACGACGAGGAGTTCACCGATTCGGTTGACCGCGCGCTGGCAGACAAGCCCGACACCACGCGCGTCGTTGGGTGGACCGACCATCCGGAAAACCACGACACCACCGTCGAGAAATTGGTCACCACGCACCTCGGCCAGCGACCCGTCAACACCGGCCGCAAGGGCAGGCTGATCCTGCTGACCTCGGGTACCACCGGTAACCCCAAGGGCGCCAAGCACTCCGGTGGTGGGACGACCGAGCTCAAAGCGATGCTGGATCGCGTGCCGTGGCACACCGAGGAAACCACGGTGGTGGTCGCGCCGATGTTCCATGCCTGGGGCTTCTCGCAGTTGATCTTCGCCGCGTCAATGGGCTGCACAGTGGTCACCCGTCGCAAGTTCGACCCGGAAGCCACCCTCGAACTCATCGACCGTCACCAGGCCACCGGCCTGTGCGTGGTGCCGGTGATGTTCGACCGGATCATGGACTTGCCCGACGACGTGCGCCGCCGCTACAGCGGTCGCTCACTACGGTTCGCCACCGCGTCCGGGTCGCGGATGCGGCCCGACGTCGTCACGAAATTCATGGACGAGTTCGGTGACATCCTCTACAACAACTACAACGCCACCGAAGCCGGCATGATCGCCACCGCGACACCGGCGGATCTGCGCGCGGCGCCGGACACTGCGGGAAAACCCGCCATAGGCACCGAGATTCGCATCCTCGACAGCGACCATCGCCCGGTGCCCATCGGCGAGGTCGGCCAGATCTTCGTCCGCAACACCAATCGGTTCGACGGTTACACGTCCGGCGGGGGCAAGAGCTTTCACGACGGCTTCATGGCATCCGGTGACGTCGGCCGACTCGACGAGGCCGGACGACTGTACGTGGTCGGGCGCGACGACGAGATGATCGTGTCCGGTGGCGAGAACGTCTACCCGATCGAGGTGGAGAAGACGCTGGCCATCCACCCCGATGTCGCCGAAGCCACCGTGCTGGGCGTCGACGAC
>NZ_DATNJW010000068.1:0-10963 GCF_035603715.1 Mycobacterium sp.
GTTGGGTCCGGCGGGCGACTACACGGTCAATTACCGGGTGACATCGGCCGACGGGCATGTGGTGTCGGGGTCATGGTCATTCCGGCTGACAGCCGCCGGCACTGGCACGCCCGGGCCGGCCGCGCAGCCCGCGGACGACTCGGCCGACGCCGTCCCGATCTGGCCTTTCGTCCTGGGCGCGGTGGTCCTGGTGGGCGGCGGGGCGCTGTGGTCCATCCGAAACAGGGCTTGACCCAAGGCAGCGAAACCATCTACGTAGCCCTGGCATGATGGAATCGGCTCCACCGGGCCGGGCAACCCGACAAGAAACGGCAAAGGAGCAGCCGGATGGCAGACCCGCAGGATCGACCGGACAACACGCCCGACCCCGCGCCTGAACCACCCCTGAGCACGCCCCCGCCGCCCGCGGACACGGCGCCACCCCCGCCACCCGCCAAGGAGTCGGAGCCGGCGGCCAAGGAACCGCCCGAGCCGCCGGCCAAGAAAGCGCCCGCCAGCAAAGCGCCCGCAAAAAAGGCCGCCGCCAAAGCCGCGAAGAAAGCGGCACCGGCAAAGGCCGCCAAAAAGCACGCCGCCCCGAAAAAGGCAGCGGCGAAAAAGCCACCCGCCAGTAAGGCTCCTGCGAAAAAGGCGCCCGCTAAGAAGGCGTCGGCCAAGAAGATCGCTCCGGTAGCGCCCGACACCAACGGTCAGCTCGCCGCGGCAGCCAAAGACGCTGCGGCGCATGCGAAGTCAACCATCGAAGCGGCCGCCAACCCGCTGCCCGCACAGGCCGGCCCGTCGTCGAGCGGCCGGTCGCCGCTCCCGCTCGCGGTGGCGATCGCGATCAGCCTGCTGGCCGTACTGCTGATCCGTCAGCTCCGCCGCGACGATGACTAGCATGGGCCGGTGACTGTGATCTTCCGGCCCACGGCCGATTTGGTCGACGACATCGGGCCCGACGTCCGCAGCTGCGACGTTCAATTCCGCCAGTTCGGCGCGCGGACGCAGTTTGCCGGGCCGATCACCACGGTCCGCTGCTCGCAAGACAACGCTCTGCTGAAGTCGATCCTGTCGACGCCCGGCGACGGCGGCGTGCTGGTGGTCGACGGCGGCGCCTCGTTGCACACCGCGCTGGTCGGCGACCTGATCGCGGAGCTGGCTCGGTCCAACGAGTGGGCCGGGCTGATCGTGCACGGCGCGGTCCGCGACGCCGCGGCGCTGCGTGAGATGGAGATCGGCATCAAGGCGCTCGGCACCAACCCACGTAAGAGCGAGAAGACCGGCGCCGGGGAGCGAGACGTTACGCTGAGCTTCGGCGGGGTGGAATTCGTACCGGGCGACATCGCCTACAGCGACGATGACGGTATCGTCATCGTCGCCGCGGCCAGCCCCAGCTAAACCGCCAGGACCGCAGGCGTTTTGGTGAAGCTCAGCGCCTCGTCGTCGACTTTGCCGCGCCGGATCAGCTGCAGGTCCATGAAGTAGTTCTGCTTGAGCCGCCACGGCGACACCGAGCCGGCCTTCGGCAGGTAATCCAGTGCCCGCAGCACGTAGCCGGGGGTGAAGTCCATCAGCGGACGCTCGTCGACCGAGTTCCCGGGGTGTTGCGGCACCACGGTGTCGTAATGGTTCTCGTCCATGTAATTGATGACGCGGCAGACGAACTCGGACACCAGGTCGGCCTTCAGCGTCCAGGACGCGTTGGTGTAGCCGATGGTGAAGGCCATGTTCGGCATGCCGGTCAGCATCATGCCCTTGTACGCCATCGTGTCGTTGAGCTCGACGGGTGCGCCGTTGCGCCGGATCTGGGCGCCACCGAACAGCTGCAGATTCAGACCCGTTGCGGTGATGATGATGTCGGCCTCGAGTTCTTGACCGGAGTTGAGCTTGATGCCGGTCTTGGTGAATCGGTCGATGGTGTCGGTGACGACGTCGGCCTGGCCCTTGCGGATGGTCTTGAACAGGTCGCCGTTGGGCGCCAGGCACAGCCGCTGGTCCCATGGGTTGTAGCTCGGGCCGAAGTGCTTCTCGACGTCGTAATCCTGCGGCAGGCGACGCTTGGCCATCGTCAGCAGCGTCTTGCGCATTTGGCGCGGGAACTTCCGGGAGAATTGGTACTGGAAGGTGCTGAAGGCGATCCACTTCCACCGGTTCGCGACGTGCGCGAGTTTGGTCGGCAGCCACTTGTTGGCCTGCTCGGCGAACGGGTCGCTCAGCGGCAGCGATCCGACGTAGGACGGTGAGCGCTGCAGCATCGTCACGTGGCCGGCGCCCGACTTCACCAGCGAAGGAATCAGTGTGATCGCCGTAGCGCCGGACCCGATCACCACGATCTTCTTGCCGACGTAGTCGAGATCCTCCGGCCAGTGCTGCGGATGGATCGTGGTGCCTTCGAAATCGTCGTAGCCCTCGAACTTCGGCAGGTAGCCCTCGTCGTAGTTGTAGTAACCACTGCAGGCGAACAGGAACGAACAGGTGAGCTCTTGCTGCTGGCCGTTGTTGTCGACGGTCAGCGTCCAGCGGTTGTCGGCGTCCGACCACTCGGCGGCCAGCACCTTGTGCCGGTAGCGGATGTGCTTGTCGATGCCGTTCTCGGTGGCGGTCTCTTTGATGTAGGCCTTGATCGACGCACCGTCGGCGATCGACGTCGAGGACTCCCACGGCTTGAACCGGAACCCGAGGGTGAACATGTCGGAGTCGGAGCGAATGCCGGGGTAACGGAACAGATCCCAGGTACCACCGAGGTCGTCGCGGCGCTCGAGGACCGCGTAGCTCTTGGACGGGCAGCGATCCTGCAGGTGCCAGGCCGCGCTGATGCCGGAGATGCCGGCGCCGACGATCACAACGTCGAGATGTTCAGTCATGGCGACACGCTATCAACACCGTGTCGACTGCGTCAACACCCTGTCGAAATACTCAACACCGTGTAAAGTAACGCAGGTGACGACCGTCAGCTCCAGCCGCACCTCCAGGGGCCGCCGCTCCGCGCGCCCGTCAGGCGACGACCGTGAGCTGGCCATTCTGACCACCGCCGAGCGGTTACTGGAAGAGCGCGCGTTCGCCGATATCTCGGTAGACGACCTGGCCAAGGGCGCCGGCTTGTCCCGCCCGACGTTCTACTTCTATTTCAAATCCAAAGAGGCCGTGCTGCTTTCGCTGCTTGAGCCGCTGATTACCCGCGCGGACGCTGAATACAACGGCGCAGCGCAACGCTTACCCGCGGACCCCCGGCGAGTGTGGCGGGCCGGAATCAAAGCCTTCTTCGTTGCCTTCGACTCGCACCGCGCGGTGGCCAGGGCCGGTGCGGAAGCCGTTGCCCACAGCGCAGAGGTCCGCGCGGTCTGGTCGGGGTTCATGCAGAAGTGGATCGATCAAACCGCAGCGCTGATCACAGCCGAGCGCGCACGCGGCGCTGCGCCCGAGACCATCCCGGCAGCCGATTTGGCCACGTCACTGAATCAGATGAACGAGCGCACGATGATGGCCGCTCTATCGGCCGAGCGTCCGGCCGTCGACCGCGACCGAGTGGTGGACACCCTCACTCACATCTGGGTGGCCAGCATCTACGGAGAACAGCTCCAGTAGTCACCCCTTGATGCGAACATATGTTCGTGTCACGCGCGCCCCGCCAATTGGCCGAGATCCTGCATGCGGACCTCGACTCGTTCTACGCGTCCGTCGAGCAGCGTGACGACCCTGGCCTGCGCGGCCGTCCGGTGATCGTCGGCGGCGGGGTGGTGCTGGCGGCCAGCTACGAGGCCAAGGCCTACGGCGTGCGGACCGCGATGGGCGGCGCCCAGGCCCGACGGCTGTGCCCGCAGGCCGTGGTGGTCCCGCCCCGGATGGCGGCCTACAGCCAAGCCAGCGACGCGGTGTTCGAGGTGTTCCGCGACACGTCTCCGTTGGTAGAAGCGATTTCGGTGGATGAGGCATTCATCGACGTGGGCGGGCTGCGGCGGGTCTCCGGGACGCCGGTCGAGATCGCGGCCCGGCTGCGCAGCGACGTCCGCGCCCGGGTCGGGTTGCCGATCACCGTCGGTATCGCGCGGACGAAGTTCCTGGCCAAGGTGGCCAGCCAGGAAGCCAAACCCGATGGCCTGCTGCTGGTTCCGCCCGGTCGCGAGCTCGCCTTCCTGCACCCGCTGCCGGTTCGCAGGTTATGGGGCGTCGGGACGGTGACCGCCGACAAGCTGCGTGCGCACGGCATCGACACGGTCTCCGACGTCGCGGAGCTCAGCGAGTCGATGCTGGCCTCGATGGTGGGCGGCGCGATGGGCCGGCAGCTGTACGCCCTGTCGCGCAACATCGATCGCCGTCGGGTGACGACGGGTGTGCGACGGCGTTCGGTGGGTGCCCAGCGCGCGTTGGGCCGGGCCGGCAACACCATGACGGCGGCCGAGATCGACGCGGTGGTGATCGGCCTGATCGACCGGATCGCCAGCCGGATGCGGGCCGCCGGGCGCACCGGCCGGACCGTCACATTGCGGTTGCGGTTCAACGACTTTGGCCGAGTCACCCGGTCGCACACCCTGCCCTGGGCGACCTGCTCGACACATGCCCTGCTCGAGACGGCGCGACGGCTGGTCGCGGCGGCCGCCCCGCTGATCGCCGAACGCGGACTGACGCTGGTCGGCTTCGCGGTCTCCGAGATCGACCGCGACGGCGTCGAGCAACTGACGCTGCCATTCACCACGCGGGCCGAGCCCGCCGCCGTCGACGCGGCGGTCGACCAGGTGCGTCGGCGGTACGGGAAGTCGGCGCTCACTCGCGGCGTACTCGTCGGTCGCTATCCCGGGCTGGAGATGCCGCACCTACCCGACTGATGCCGTCCACTCCAGCAGCTTCTCGACCGGCCAGGTGTTGACGATGCGCTCAACGGGGACGCCGGCGTCCAGCGCTCGCTGGGCGCCGTAGCCGAGGAAGTCGAGTTGGCCGGGCGCGTGGGCGTCGGTGTCGATGCTGAAATCGCAGCCGATCTCCAGCGCGAGGTTCAGCAGCCGGGTGGGCGGGTCGCGGCGTTCCGGCCGGGAATTGATCTCGACGGCGGTGCCGTGCTCGCGGCAGGCAGTGAACACCGCTTCGGCGTCGAACGACGACTCCGGCCGGATACCGCGGTTGCCCGCCACCAGCCGGCCCGTGCAGTGGCCGAGGACATCGGCATGCTCGTTGCTGACGGCGCGGACCATCCGGCGGGTCATCGCCGCGGAATCCATCGACAGCTTGGAATGCACGCTGGCCACCACGATGTCCAGGCGCTCCAGCAGCTTCGGCTCCTGATCGAGGCTGCCGTCGTCGAGGATGTCCACTTCGATGCCGGTCAGGATCCGCATCGGTTCAAACCGCTCGCGCAGCCGGTCGATGACGTCGAGTTGTTTGCGCAGTCGCTCCGGCGACAGGCCGTTGGCGATCGTCAAACGCGGCGAATGATCGGTCAGCGCACAGTATTCGTGGCCCAACGACGCCGCGGTGGCCATCATCTCCTCGATGTCCGCCGATCCGTCCGACCAGTTCGAGTGCAGATGCAGATCGCCGCGTAGCGCCGCCCGGATCTCTCCGCCACCGAGGTCCTCAGCGGCCGAGCGTAATTCGACCAACGCATCGGGCTCACGGCCCGACCAGGCCTGCGCGATCACCTTTGCGGTCTTGGGTCCGATGCCCGGCAGCGACTGCCAGCTGTTGGCCTGGCCGTGCCGCTCACGCGCCGCGTCGTCGAGGCCCTCGACGATGTCGGCGGCGTTGCGGTAGGCCATCACCCGCCGGGAGTCTTCTCGAGCGCGGTCTTTGTAGTAGGCGATCTGTCGCAGAGCGGCTACCGGGTCCATCTCTTCAGTGTGCCTCGCCCGGCTAGAACCATTGCCCGGCGACGAACCCGGCCAGCAGAACCGCGAAGCCGCCGACCTCGCCGACGACGAGCGCCAACATCGCCACCCGCAGCGCCCGATCGGGATGGGCGAACTGATTGTCGGTGTCGCGCTTCAGCCCGTGCTCGATGTAGCTGAGAATCGCTGCGACGAAGAAGAACACCAGTACCATCGCCGCGGTCAGGTTGACCCAGGCCGGCCACGCGCTGAATTGGACGAACACCGCGACCAGCAGCGTCGCGAACGAGTACAGCAGCGCGGCCCGATGCGCGATGTCGACGTATGGGTGGGCGCGGTGGTCGTCGGACACCAGCACCTGGCGGTACTTCCACACCCCGAGCACCAAAGCCAGCAGGAAGATCAGGCCGGCGGCCAACAAGGTAATGCTGACGTCGTAGCGCAATCCGTCGCGGCACGACTGCAAAACCTGGACTACCGTCGGGTTCATGCGATTTGCGTTCAAAACCTCTCCCCAAAACACCACCTGGGCACAGATGCTGGCGGTCTGGCAGGCCGCCGACGACATCGACGTCTTCGAGTCCGGCTGGACCTTCGACCACTTCTACCCGATCTTCAGCGACAGCACCGGACCGTGTCTAGAAGGCTGGACCACGCTCACCGCGCTGGCCCAGGCGACCAAGCGACTCCGGCTGGGCACCCTGGTCACCGGAATTCACTACCGGCATCCCGCTGTGTTGGCCAACATGGCTGCGGCACTGGACGTCATCTCCGGCGGCCGCCTCGAGCTGGGCATCGGGGCCGGCTGGAACGAGGAGGAGTCGGGCGCTTACGGCATCGAGTTGGGCAGCATCAGGGAGCGCTTCGACCGGTTCGAAGAGGCCTGCGAGGTGCTGATCAGCTTGCTCAGCAACGAGACCACCAACTTCGACGGCAAGTTCTACCAGCTCAAGGACGCGCGCAACGAACCCAAGGGGCCGCAACGCCCGCACCCGCCGATCTGCATCGGCGGCAGTGGCGAGAAGCGCACCCTGCGGATCACCGCCCGCTACGCGCAGCACTGGAACTTCGCCGGTGGGCCCCCTGAGATGTTCGCCCACAAGCGCGACGTGCTGGCGTCGCACTGTGCGGACATCGGGCGCGACCCCAAGGAGATCACCAAGTCGGCGCACCTGCGTCTGGAGCCGGACCTCAACTACGCGAAGGTGATCGAGGACGCCGCCGCGCTGGGCGCCGAAGGGCTCGATCTCGGGATCGTGTACATCCCGCCTCCGCACGACCCGGCCGTGCTGGAACCGTTGGCCGAGGCGATCCGCGACTCGGGGCTGATCACGTAAATCTCGGGCGGGCAGACGCCCCACCGATATTCAGGTGATGGGCAGGCAAACGGTGTTCAAGATTTTGTCGGCGAGCGTCTGCCTCTTCGCGTCCCAGAGCGGGAACAGGAAGCCCACGTAGCAGATGATCCCGTCAATGGCATGGGCGAGTTGGCGCACGAGGGACATGCCGAATCCGATCGGCTGGCCGGTCGCCTCGCTGACGACCTTGAACTTGAGAATCGACTTACCGATGGTCGAGCCCGTGGTGCCCTGTTTGTAGCCGTAGTTCCAGATCACGTAGACGAGACCGACCAGCGCAGAGACGAGGACCGCCGCGACGCCCAGCGTGGAGTTTCCGGTCGCACACACATCACCGAGATTGAGCCCGGAAGTATCCGTCACACAGGCGGTTTCCTGCGTGGCGGCCTCGATGCCGAGACCGATCCCCAGCAGGACGGCGTAGGGCAGTTGATCGATCAGAGTCGCGAGCACCCGCGTGATCCATGGTGTGTAGGCGGCGGCGGGCAGCGCCGCGGGCGCCGGGTATCCCTGCGGCGCCGGGTATCCCTGCGGCGGCGGGTAGTTGCCAGGAGGCGGGGGCGGGAAGTTGCCAGGAGGGGGCGTGAAGGTCATGAGCAGCCTTTCTGCGAGGGTTCGTCCAGCGGCCGGCAGAGGTGAATCGGTTGCCGGTTGACGGCGCACGCTAACAACGCCCACTTGGAATACGGTTGGACGACTGACAGTGCGGCGATCAAGAGATGCCGCAGAGATCTCTCGCAGCTCGCAAAAAGTCACGAAATGGTGACGTCGAGCAAACGCTCGCTGTTATCTGCGAGCGGTCCGGAGAGCGGTTAGACGCCGAAGCGTAGCAGCTCGTCCGCGGTTACCAGGCGCTCGAGTTTTGCCGGGAATTCGCGGCTCTTAACTGGGTGGCGGAACCATGACCAGGCGATTCGGCCGACCCGGGAACGGGCCATCGGGTTCATGTACACAGCGCTAACTCCTGCGGTCGATCAGCTCAACCGGGCCCCACACCCCGCGACGCCCGTATCGAACTATTAGACAGCCTTCGGCTGGCAAACAGTGTAGGACGCGCCGCAGAATTTATCAAATGTTTCTGCTGTGACGAATGTGACTAGCGTTGCGGGGCGGCGGTGGGCGCGATCGGCGCCGGCAGCGCAGTCTCGCCCATCAGGAACCGGTCCACACCGGCAGCCGCGGCACGGCCCTCGGCAATCGCCCAGACGATCAGCGACTGCCCGCGACCAGCGTCACCGGCAACGAAGACACCCGGCACTGACGTCTCGAAGTTGGCGCCGCGCGCCACGTTCCCTCGGTCGGTGAGCTCGACGCCCAACTCCGTCAGCAGGCCCTTGCGCTCCGGCCCGACGAAACCCATCGCCAGCAACACCAGATCGGCCTCGATCTCGAAGTCGGTGCCCTCGGTCTTGACGAATTTGCCGTCCTGCATCGTCACCTCGTGCACCTTGAGCGCAGCGACGTGACCGTCCCGGCCGATGAATTCCTCGGTGTTGACCGAGAAGACACGCTCGCCGCCCTCTTCGTGCGCCGAGGACACCCGGAACATCATCGCGTAGGTCGGCCACGGCGTGGACGGGGCGCGGGTGTCCGGTGGGCGCGGCATGATCTCGAACTGGTGGATGCTCGCCGCACCCTGACGGTGCGCAGTGCCCAGGCAGTCGGCACCGGTGTCGCCGCCGCCGATGATGATGACCTTCTTGTCCCTGGCGGTGATCGGTGGCTCACCGTCGGCGCCGAGGACGTCGTCACCCTCCTGCACCCGGTTGCCCCAGGGCAGGTACTCCATCGCCTGGTGGATGCCGTCCAGCTCGCGGCCCGGGATCGGCAGATCGCGCCAGTCGGTGGCCCCCCCGGCGAGCACCACCGCGTCGAAGTCGGAGCGCAACTGCTCGGCGGTGATGTCGACACCGACGTTGACGCCGGCGCGGAACTCGGTGCCTTCGGCCTCCATCTGCGCGAGCCTGCGGTTCAGGTGCCGTTTTTCCATCTTGAATTCGGGGATGCCGTAGCGCAGCAGCCCGCCGATGCGGTCGGCGCGCTCGAAGACCGTCACCTTGTGTCCGGCCCGGGTCAGTTGCTGCGCGGCGGCCAGACCGGCCGGACCGGAGCCGACGACGGCCACCGTCTTCCCGGTGTGCTGCTCGGACGGCAGCGGAACCACCCAGCCTTCGTCGAAAGCGTTGTCGATGATCTCGACTTCGATCTGCTTGATCGTCACCGCATCCTGGTTGATGCCGAGCACGCATGACGACTCGCACGGCGCCGGGCAGAGCCGACCGGTGAACTCCGGGAAGTTGTTGGTGGCGTGCAGCCGCTCGATCGCGTCGCGCCACCGGTCGGTGCGAACCAGGTCATTCCATTCCGGAATCAAGTTGCCCAGTGGACAACCGTTGTGGCAGAACGGAATCCCGCAATCCATGCACCGAGTCGCCTGGTGCTGCAGGGTCGAGTGCGGGAAGTCTTCGTAGACCTCGTCCCAGTCTTTGAGCCGCAGGTCCACCGGCCGGCGCTTCGGCGTTTCGCGGTGGGTGTATTTCAGGAAACCCTTGGGATCAGGCACTGGCGGCCGCCATGATCGCCTCTTCGGGGTCGGTGCCGGTACGCTCGGCGTCGGCGATCGCCTCCAGTACCCGCTTGTAGTCGCGCGGCATCACCTTGGCGAAGCGTTGCTGCTCGCCGGTCCAGTCGGCCAGGATCCGCTGGCCGACCGCGGAGTCGGTGGCATCCACGTGGGCCTGCAGCATCCCATGCAGCCAGTCAAGGTCGTCCTCGTCGAGCGCTTCCAGTTCCACCATCTCGGAGTTGAGGTTGGCTTCCAACGCGTCCTCGGGGTCGTAGACATAGGCGATACCGCCGGACATCCCTGCCGCGAAGTTGCGGCCGGTGCTGCCCAGAATCGCTACCCTGCCGCCGGTCATGTACTCGCAGCCGTGATCGCCCACGCCTTCGACCACCGCGTGCGCGCCGGAGTTGCGCACGGCGAACCGTTCGCCGACCGCGCCGCGCAGGAATGCCTGGCCGCTGGTGGCGCCGAACAGGATGACGTTGCCGCCGATGATGTTGTCTTCAGCGACGTAGTCACTCGGTGCGTTGTCGGGCGGCCGAACCACGACCCGGCCGCCGGACAGGCCTTTGCCGACGTAGTCGTTCGCGTCGCCGTAGACCCGCAGCGTGATGCCTTGCGGCAGGAACGCACCGAAGCTGTTGCCGGCCGAACCGGTGAAGGTGATGTCGATGGTGCCGTCCGGCAACCCTTGGCCGCCATAGGCTTTCGTCACCTCATGGCCGAGCATGGTGCCCACGGTGCGGTTGACGTTGGCGATCGTGGTGGAGAACCGCACCGGCTTCTGGGAGTCCAGTGCTTCCCGGCTCATCACGATCAACTGCTGGTCCAGTGCCTTGTCCAGGCCGTGGTCCTGCTTGGAGCTGTTGTACAGATCCTGGTTCATGAACGCCGATTCCGGTTCGTGCAGCACTGGCGACAGATCCAGCTTGTGCGCCTTCCAATGCGCCCGGGCCAGCGTGGTGTCCAGCGAGCCGACCTGGCCGACCGCCTCGTTGACGGTGCGGAAACCCAGCTGCGCCATGTATTCGCGGACCTCTTCGGCGATGAACAGGAAGAAGTTCTCCACGAATTCGGGCTTGCCGTTGAACCGCTCCCGCAGCACCGGGTTCTGGGTGGCCACCCCGACCGGGCAGGTGTCCAGATGGCAGACGCGCATCATCACGCAGCCCGATACCACCAAAGGTGCGGTGGCGAAACCGAATTCCTCGGCGCCCAGCAGCGCCGCGACCATCACG
>NZ_DATNJW010000069.1:0-4357 GCF_035603715.1 Mycobacterium sp.
CGGAGCTGCGCGGTGTGCTGACCCCGGCGGCCGCAATGGGCGACGCGCTACTGACCCGATTGCCCGCCGCGGATGTCTCGCTGCAGACGGCCCGATTGATGCACCGCTGACGGCGTGGCCGGGGCTCAATTGCTCTGCAAAGAACCCTGTAAGGACAAGATCAGCTGGGCTAGTGTCAACAGTGAACCAAAGCATCCCAGCAACGTTAGGTGGACGGGTCCATGGCCGGCCTTGAAGATCTCCTGTCTCAGATTCCCACAAGTGACATTGCAAGCAAGATCGGCGTCGACGAAGCCGAGGTGAACAAGGCGGTCCAGTTGCTGGTACCGGTGCTGGTCGGCGGCCTGTCCGAAAACGCACAGGATCCCGAGCACGCCAGCAAGATCGAGTCCGCGGCCGACAGCCACGCCGACTTGCTCGATGGCGGCGTGAACGTCGATCAGGTCGACCAGAACGAAGGTCAGCAGGCGATCGCGAGAATCTTCGGCGGCAATGACGCCGACCAGGTCGCCAGCGCGCTGGCCGGCGGTGGCGGCGGCAACAGCGCTCTGCTCAAGCAGCTGCTGCCCATCCTGGCTCCGATCGTGTTGGCCTACATCGGAAAGCAGCTCGGCCAAAAGAGCGAACCGGCCAAGGAGGAGGCGTCCTCCGGAGGCGCGCTCAACGACGTGCTGGGCAGCATCCTTGGTGGAATGGCCGGCGGCAACAAGTCGCTGGGCACTGTGCTGGGCAACGCGCTGGGCTCGAAGGCGGGCGACATTCTCGGCGGATTGCTCGGCGGCAAGAAGTAGTAGTCGGCGCCGCCCGGCATGGGCGGTGTTCTTATCCGTTGGCGGCGCTTTCTAGACTTGAGGGGTGACCGCAAGCCCAGAACGCGCCGCTGACACGCGGGCCGAAGACCTGCCCAAGGCGTGGGATCCGGGCGCGGCCGAAAGCGCGACATATCAGCGCTGGGTGGATGCGGGTTATTTCGGCGCCGATCCGGCCAGCACCAAACCCGGTTACTCGATCGTGCTGCCGCCGCCCAACGTGACCGGCAGCCTGCACATGGGTCACGCGCTCGAGCACACCATGATGGATGCCCTGACCCGCCGCAAGCGCATGCAGGGTTACGAGGTGCTGTGGCAGCCCGGCATGGACCACGCTGGCATCGCCACCCAAAGCGTCGTGGAGAAGCAGCTCGCCGTCGACGGCAAGACCAAAGAAGACTTCGGCCGCACGCTGTTCATCGACAAGGTGTGGGACTGGAAGCGCGAATCGGGCGGTGCCATCGGCGGTCAGATGCGCCGTCTCGGCGACGGGGTGGACTGGAACCGCGAACGCTTCACCATGGACGACGGGCTGTCGCGGGCGGTGCGCACGATCTTCAAACGGCTCTATGACGGCGGCCTGATCTATCGGGCCGAGCGCCTGGTCAACTGGTCGCCGGTGCTGGAAACGGCGATATCGGATCTCGAGGTCCGTTACGAGGACGTCGAAGGCGAACTGGTGTCGTTCCGCTACGGTTCGCTCGACGACTCCGAGCCGCACATTGTGGTGGCCACCACCCGGGTCGAGACGATGTTGGGTGACACGGCGATCGCGGTGCATCCCGACGACGACCGCTACCGAGGGCTGGTCGGCTCGACACTGGCGCACCCGTTCCTGGACCGCCAGATCATCATCGTCGCCGACGATCACGTCGACCCTGAATTCGGTACCGGCGCAGTCAAAGTCACCCCTGCCCATGACCCGAACGACTTCGAGATCGGGCTGCGTCATCAGCTCCCCATGCCCTCGATCATGGACACGAAAGGTCGGATCGCCGACATTGGAACGCAATTCGACGGCATGGACCGATTCGAGGCGCGTGTCGCGGTCCGCGAAGCCTTGGCGGCGCAGGGCAGGATCGTCGCCGAGAAGCGGCCCTACCTGCACAGCGTCGGGCACTCGGAGCGCAGCGGTGAGCCGATCGAACCACGGCTGTCGCTGCAGTGGTGGGTGCGAGTCGAATCGCTGGCCAAGGCCGCCGGTGACGCGGTACGCAACGGCGACACCGTGATTCACCCCGCCAGGCTGGAACCACGCTGGTTCGCCTGGGTCGACGACATGCATGACTGGTGCATCTCACGTCAGCTGTGGTGGGGCCACCGAATCCCGATCTGGTACGGGCCGGACGGTCAGCAGATCTGCGTGGGTCCGGACGAGACACCGCCCGACGGTTGGGAGCAGGATCCCGACGTCCTGGACACCTGGTTCTCCTCTGCGCTGTGGCCGTTCTCCACGCTGGGCTGGCCCGACAAGACGCCGGCCTTGGAAAAGTTCTATCCGACAAGCGTTCTGGTGACCGGTTACGACATTCTGTTCTTCTGGGTGGCCCGGATGATGATGTTCGGGACGTTTGTCGGCGGTGACGACGCCATCACGCTGGACGGTGCCCGAGGTCCACAGGTGCCGTTCACCGACGTGTTCCTGCACGGGTTGATCCGTGATGAGTCCGGCCGGAAGATGAGCAAGTCCAAGGGCAACGTCATCGATCCGCTGGACTGGCTGGAGGTCTACGGCGCGGACGCTTTGCGATTCACCCTGGCTCGCGGCTCCAGTCCCGGCAGTGATCTCAGCGTCGGCGAGGACGATGTCCGGGCGTCACGTAACTTCGTCACCAAGCTGTTCAACGCCACCCGCTTCGCGTTGATGAACGGTGCCGCGCCGGCGCCGCTGCCGGGTCTCGACGAGCTCACCGATGCCGACCGCTGGATCCTGGGCCGGCTGGAAGAGGTTCGCGCCGAGGTCGATTCGGCCTTCGACGGCTATGAGTTCAGCCGGGCGTGCGAATCGCTGTACCACTTCACCTGGGACGAGTTCTGCGACTGGTACCTCGAGCTGGCCAAGACGCAGGTTGCCGACGGGCTCTCGCACACCACTGCCGTGCTGGCGGCCGCGCTGGACACGCTGCTTCGGTTGCTGCACCCAGTGATCCCGTTCGTGACCGAGACGCTGTGGAAGAACCTGACCGGCGGGGAGTCCGTCGTGATCGCCGAATGGCCGCAAACCTCTGGCATCGCGCTAAATAGCGTTGCCGCGCAACGGATCACCGATATGCAGAAATTGGTGACCGAGATTCGCCGGTTCCGTAGCGATCAGGGTGTGGCCGATCGGCAGAAGGTGTCGGCACGGCTGTCGGGCATCGACACCGCCGACCTGAGCACCCAGATCGGTGCCGTTTCCTCGTTGGCGTGGCTGACCGAGCCGGGCCCGGATTTCAGCCCTTCGGCATCCCTGGAGGTCGGGCTCAAGGGCGGTACGGTCGTCGTCGAACTCGACACCTCGGGCACCATCGACGTAGCCGCCGAGCGTCGCCGACTGGAGAAGGATCTGGCCACCGCGCAAAAGGAATTAGCTTCGACCACAGCGAAATTGGGCAATGCGGACTTCATGGCCAAGGCCCCGGAGGCTGTCGTCGACAACCAACGCGCGCGTCAACGGGTAGCGCGCGACGAAGTTGACCGGATCACGGCCAGGCTGGCCGGGCTGCAGTGACATTGGATCCCTACGACGCAGAACCAACCGAGGTCGTTCCCACCCCGGATGAGATCGCGGCACTGCTCCAGGTCGAGCACTTACTCGATCAGCGTTGGCCGGAAACCAAGATCGAGCCCAGCCTGGCCCGCATCGCTGCGCTGATGGATCTGCTCGGCTCACCGCAACGCAGCTACCCGTCGATCCACATCGCCGGTACCAACGGCAAAACCTCGGTGGCGCGGATGGTCGATGCGCTGCTGACCGCGCTGCAGCGGCGTACCGGGCGCACCACCAGCCCGCACCTGCAGTCGGCGGTCGAACGTATCGCGATCGACGGAAAGCCGATCAGCCCAGCGACATACGTGGAGACCTACGCCGAACTCGAGCCGTTCGTGCAGATGATCGACCAGCAGTCGCAAGACGGCGGCGGCCCGGCGATGAGCAAGTTCGAGGTCCTGACCGCGATGGCATTCGCGGCGTTCGCCGATGCCCCGATCGACGTGGGAGTCATCGAAGTCGGTCTGGGCGGACGTTGGGACGCCACCAATGTGATCGACGCGCCGGTCGCGGTGATCACGCCGATCAGCGTCGACCACGTCGAGTACCTCGGCGACGACATCGCGGGCATCGCCGGTGAGAAAGCCGGCATCATCCACCAAGCCGAAGATGGAGCGCCGGACACGGTGGCGGTCATCGGCCGTCAGGTGCCGGAGGCGATGGAGGTTGTGCTGGCGCAGACGGTCCACGCCGATGCCGCTGTGGCGCGTGAAGATTCGGAGTTCGCGGTGTTGAGCCGCCAGGTCGCGATCGGCGGGCAGATGCTGGAATTGCAGGGCCTCGGTGGGGTGTACTCCGA
>NZ_DATNJW010000070.1:0-6789 GCF_035603715.1 Mycobacterium sp.
CGCTTCAAGCACATCCACGTCGAGGGACACCGGCAGTACAACCCCGGCTGGAACCTGGCGCTCGACCTGCGGAATTTGTTGCTCGTCAGCGAATGCGTCGCCAAGGCGGCGTTGGAGCGCACCGAAAGCCGCGGCGGCCACACCCGTGACGATCACCCGGGGATGGACTCGTCGTGGCGCAAGGTCTTGCTGGTCTGCAGCGCCGCCGGTGGCGACGAGGTGGTGCCCGACGTCACCGTGACGCACAAGGACCAGATCCCGATGCGGCCTGACCTGCTCGAGGCATTCGAGATCGCCGAGTTGGAGAAGTACTACACCGACGAAGAGCTGGCCGACCACCCAGGACGGAGAGGCTGATGAGCTACAACGCAACCATGCGAGTCTGGCGTGGCGACGACACCAACGGTGGGCTGCAGGACTTCACCGTGGAGGTCAACGAAGGCGAGGTGGTGCTCGACATCATCCACCGCCTGCAGCAGACCCAGACGCCCGACTTGGCGGTGCGGTGGAACTGCAAAGCCGGCAAGTGCGGCTCGTGCTCGGCTGAGGTCAACGGCAAGCCCAAGTTGATGTGCATGACGCGGATGTCGACCTTCGCCGAAGACGAGGTTGTCACCGTGACGCCGATCCGCACCTTCCCGGTGATCCGCGATCTGGTCACCGACGTGTCGTTCAACTACCAAAAGGCCCGGGAAATCCCGTCGTTCGCGCCGCCCAAGGATCTGCAGCCCGGCGATTACCGGATGCAGCAGGAGGACGTGGAACGTTCTCAGGAGTTCCGGAAGTGCATCGAGTGCTTCCTGTGCAACAACGTCTGTCACGTGATCCGTGACCACGAGGAGAACAAGGAAGCATTCGCCGGCCCGCGTTTTCTGATGCGGATCGCGGAGCTCGAGATGCATCCGCTGGACACGATGGATCGGCGCGACCAGGCACAGGAGCAGCACGGCCTCGGCTACTGCAACATCACCAAGTGCTGCACGGAAGTCTGTCCCGAGAGCATCAAGATCACCGACAACGCCCTGATCCCGATGAAAGAGCGTGTCGCCGACCGCAAATACGATCCGGTTGTCTGGCTGGGCAACAAGCTGTTCCGTCGATAAGCAACGGGTGTTAGGGCGCCGCTGATCCGAGTACCGTCGGGTATAACCGGAAAGGCGGCCACCATGACTATCCGAAAGCCCACCAGCATCAACGACATTCGCACAGCGATCAATGAGCTGACGGCGCGCGCTGAACTCGCCCACAAAGAAGGACGAGACGAGGAAGGCGCGGAAATCGAGCGTCGGGTACAGGCCTACCGCGACGAACTCGGCAGGCGCCCCTAGACGCCGAGGCGCCGGAAGACGCTGCGGTGGAAAACGATCGGCGCGACATCTCCATCGACTCGGACGTCGCTGACCCGCAGCACCACGATCGTGTGGTCCCCGGCCGGAATGAGTTGCTCGATCGCCGTTTCCATCCACAGGCTGGTGCCGTGGATGAACACCGCGCCGCTGCTGTAGGACACCGTTTCCAAGTCGGCGAATCTGTCGCCGGTCTTGGCGGCCAGGGCCCGGGCGGCGCCGTCGTGCGACTCGCCCAGCACGCTGATGCCCAGCGCCTGGACGTCCTTGAGTTTCGGCCACGTCGTCGAGGTGTTCTGCACACAGAATGAGACCAGCGGAGGATCCAGCGACACCGGGACGAACGTGCTCGCCGCCAGCCCTTCTCGGACCCCGTCGACTTCGGCGGCGATGGCGATGATGCCGGACGGAAAATGACCAAAGGCCTCGCGCAGGGAGGTAGGCGTCAGCTTGTCGGGTAGGTTCACCGGGCTTCACTCGCGTCGACGGGATTTTGTAGTGCTGACCCTACCCGCCGGGCGTTACAACTTGTGCGCTGGCCGTTACGTAGCCGTGCGCCGCTGCAACGTCCGGATGTGCCCGCAACCTGCTCTTCCAGGCATTGCGGCCATACACCGAGAAGATCGGATCGGACGGGTCCGCATGGCGCCCGGAACGCTCTGCGAGTTCGGCCGGCAACGCCAGCGTTGGCACCTGCGCGTCCAGTCGCGGATTGAAGAAATAGGGTACCGAGATCCGGTCAGCCACCTGGCGCAGATTCACCCGGTGTTCGGTGGCCCGCAGGTAGCCGCCGGTCGCCAACTCCAGCAGCTCACCGATGTTGACGATGAATGCTCCGTCCCGCGCGGGAACGTCCATCCAGTCGCCGTCGCGACCGGCCCGCACCTGCAATCCCTGACTGCCTGGCTCGGCGAGCAGCAGCGTCAGCACCCCCGAGTCCCGGTGCGCACCGACGCCCTGCGATCGGCTCGCCGTCGCCGGGTAATGCACGATCTTGATCAGGGTGGCGGGCGCCCCGGCGAACGCGGCGTCGAAAACATCCGCCGGACTGCCCAACGCTGCCGCCCACTGACTCAACAAGCTGCGGGCCACCGTGGCCAGGGCCGCATCCCACTCGGCGACGATCCCTGGTAGCTCCGGCAAGCCTGCGGGCCACTGGTTGGGACCTTGCAGCCAGAGGTAGTCGGGCTTGCCCGGGCCGCCGATCGGCTCGCGCTCCGGACCGATGTCGATCTGCTCGCGCCAGTCCACCTCCCCTTGGGTCAGCTCACCGCCCAGCCGGGTGTAGCCGCGGAAGTGTGGACTGCGCACCATCGCGACAGCGTCCTTCTCGGCTTGGGGCAGCGCGAACAATCGCCGCGCCGCCGCCAACACACGGTCGATCAGCCCGTCGGGTACCTCGTGTCCGGTGAGGTAAAAGAAGCCCACCTCGTGGGCGGCCTCGCGGAGCCGCTCTCTTAGTTGGCCAGAGGGGTGACGGAGGTCCACTTCCGGCAGGGTCGTGACGCTTGACACAATTGACACCTACTCATCATCATCCCAGGTGAAGCGGTATGCCAGGGTCCTGATCAGCGCGAACCCAACTAGTTGGTTGATTAGCCGATGAAATTTAGCTCACAGTCGCTTGCGCACGGTTACCGACGGGTATAGTTTAGCCGTGTTACTGGTGGGTAACTTAGCCTTAGTACCCAACCATCAAGTGGCGTTCTCATCGAGGAGGAACCAGTGAGCCACTATAAGAGCAACGTCCGCGATCAGGTATTCAACTTGTTCGAGGTGTTGGGCATCGACAAAGCATTCGGGGAGGGCGACTACGCCGACCTGGACGCCGACACGGCCCGCGAAATGCTCACCGAAATGAGCCGACTGGCCGAAGGCCCGGTCGCCGAGTCGTTCGTCGAGGGTGACCGCAATCCCCCCGTATTCGACCCCGAGACACATTCAGTGAAGCTCCCCGACTCGTTCAAGCAGTCGGTGCACGCGGTCATCGAGGCCGGCTGGGACAAGGTCGGTCTGGACGAAGAGCTCGGCGGCATGCCGATGCCCAAGGCGATGCTGTGGGCACTGCATGAGCACCTGCTCGGCGCCAACCCGGCGGTATGGATGTACGCCGGCGGCGCGGGATTCGCCCAGATCTTCTACAACCTGGCGACCGAAGAGCAGAAAAAGTGGGCAGTGCTGGCCGCCGAGCGCGGTTGGGGCTCGACCATGGTGCTCACCGAGCCGGACGCCGGCTCGGATGTCGGCGCCGGCCGGACGAAAGCCATCCAGCAGGATGACGGCTCCTGGCACATCGACGGTGTGAAGCGCTTCATCACCTCGGGTGACTCGGACGACATGTTCGAGAACATCTTCCACTTGGTGCTGGCCCGCCCCGAGGGCGCCGGACCCGGTACCAAGGGTCTGTCGCTGTTCTTCGTGCCGAAGTTCCTGTTCGACTTCGAGACCGGCGAGCCGGGCGAGCGCAATGGCGTCTTCGTCACCAACGTCGAGCACAAGATGGGCCTCAAGGTCTCCGCCACATGTGAGCTGACCTTCGGTCAGCACGGCGTGCCGGCCAAGGGCTGGCTGGTCGGCGAGGTGCACAACGGCATCGCGCAGATGTTCGAGGTCATCGAGAACGCCCGCATGCTGGTCGGTACCAAGGCCATCGCGACGCTGTCCACCGGCTACCTCAACGCGCTGGCCTACGCCAAGGAGCGGGTGCAGGGCGCCGACCTGACCCAGATGACCGACAAGACCGCGCCGCGGGTGACCATCACCCACCACCCGGACGTGCGTCGCAGCTTGATGACCCAGAAGGCGTATGCCGAGGGTCTGCGTGGGCTGTACCTCTACACCGCGACCTACCAGGACGCGGCGGTCGCCAAGGCACTGCACGGTGTGGATGCCGACCTGGCCGTCAAGGTCAACGACCTGATGCTGCCGATCGTCAAGGGTGTCGGCTCCGAGCAGGCTTACGCCAAGCTCACCGAGAGCCTGCAGACCTTCGGTGGGTCCGGCTTCTTGCAGGACTACCCGATCGAGCAGTACATCCGTGACGCCAAGATCGACTCGCTCTACGAGGGCACCACGGCCATCCAGGCGCAGGACTTCTTCTTCCGGAAGATCGTCCGCGACAAGGGTGTCGCGCTGGCCCACGTGTCCGGGGAGATCGAAGAGTTCATCAAGAACGAGTCCGGCAACGGCCGACTCAAGGCCGAGCGTGCGCTGCTGTCCACCGCCCTGGCTGATGTCCAGGCGATGGCGGCGACGCTGACCGGCTACCTGATGGCCGCGCAGGACGACATCTCCAGCATCTACAAGGTGGGCACGGGTTCGGTGCGCTTCCTGATGAGCGTCGGCGACCTGGTCATCGGTTGGTTGCTGCAGCGTCAGGCTGCGGTGGCCCTGGAGGCTCTGGACGCCGGATGCAGCGACTCGGACCGCTCGTACTACGAGGGCAAGATCGCCGTGGCGTCGTTCTTCGCCAAGAACTTCCTGCCGCTGTTGACCAGCACCCGCCAGGTGTTGGAGACGATCGACAACGAAATCATGGAGCTCGACGAAGCCGCATTCTGATCCACACTGCATAGCAAAATCCCCCGTTCTCCTCGGAGACGGGGGATTTTGCTATCCATGTCGATAAATGGGGAGGGGCCGCCGACGAAATCCCCTCATGCCGTCGGCGGCCCCGGTCTCTACCCGCACGGGACAACCGACGGGCGTTGGTTCGGGGACGCTCCGTGCTGTCGTCGGGTCGGGGGGTCGGACGACAGCACGGAGCTATCCAGCCAATTGGCTACCCCAGCGTTGCTGCCGCTAAACGCCGGGCAAATCGCTCACCGCAACGCGGCTCTCAGGCCTCTAGAATCGCGGCGACGCCTTGGCCGCCCGCGGCGCAGATCGAGATCAGGCCGCGTACCGGCTTGCCGCCGTTCTTCGTTTTGGCCTCGTGCAGCTGCTTGGCCAGCTGGGCGAGGATGCGTCCGCCAGTCGCGGCAAACGGGTGACCGGCGGCCAGCGACGAGCCGTTGACGTTGAGCTTGGATCGGTCGATCGACCCCAGCGCCGCGTCCAGGCCGAGCCGCTCCTTGCAGTACTCCTCGGATTCCCATGCCTGAAGGTGCGCGAGCACCACCGAAGCAAACGCCTCGTGGATCTCATAAAAGTCGAAGTCCTGCAGCGTCAGCCCGTTGCGGGCCAGCAGTCTTGGCACCGCGTACGTCGGCGCCATGAGCAGGCCGTCGGGGCCGTTGACGTAGTCGACCGATGCGGTCTCGGCGTCGACGAAGTAGGCCAACGGGGTCAGCGAGTGCTCGGCGGCCCACTCCTCGCTGGACAGCAACGCCACCGAGGCGCCGTCGGTCAACGGCGTCGAATTTCCGGCCGTCATCGTGGCGTCGCCGGCCTTCGCGCCGAACACCGGCTTGAGCTTGGCCAGCTTCTCCGCCGACGAGTCCGGCCGCAGGTTGTCGTCGCGGTAGAGACCGAGGAACGGGGTGACCAGATCGTCGAAGAAGCCGCGGTCGTAGGCCGCCGCCATGTTGCGGTGACTGGCCGCGGACAGCTCATCCTGGTCGACCCGCTTGATGCCCATCTTTTTGGCGGTGATCGCCTGGTGCTCACCCATCGACAGCCCGGTGCGCGGCTCACTGTTCACCGGAATCTCCACGCCGACGCTGGCCGGTAGCTTGCCGACCAGCTTGAGCCGGTCGAGGTTGGACTTGGACCGGCGCAGGCCCAGCAGGGTGTGGCGCAGGTTGTTGCCGAGCGCGATCGGCGCATCGGAGGTGGTGTCCACCCCGCCCGCGGCGGCCGCCTCGTAGCGGCCCGCGCCGATGCCGTCGGCGGCGGCGATCGCGGCCTGCAGCCCGGTACCGCACGCCTGCTGCAGGTCGAACGCCGGCGTGTAGGACGACAGCGCGGATCCGAGCACGCATTCGCGCATCAGGTTGAAGTCGCGGCTGTGTTTGAGGACGGCGCCGCCGATGACCGCACCCAGCCGCTCACCGGACAGACCGAACCGGTCGACCAGCCCGCCCAGAGCGGCGGTGAACATGTCCTGGTTGGACGCCTCGGCGTAGGCGCGGTCCGACCGCGCGAACGGGATCCGGTTGCCACCCAGCACAGCGACGCGGCGCAGGGAGCGTGAAGAGGAGGTGTCAGAAGCCACGCTTATCTCCGTCAGTTGTTGGTTATCCGGTGTTGGGAGCCATCCTACTCACTGTTCTTACTCTGGAGTAAGTTAGCTCTCGACTACGGTACTGGTACCCCACACCACGGAAGGCAACTCAGTGGCACCCGATCTATTCTCCCAAGTCGTCAACTCCGGGCCGGGCTCGTTTCTCGCCAAGCAGCTCGGTGTGCCGCAGCCCGAGAAACTGCGTCGGTACCGGGCAGGTGAACGGCCGCTGGCCGGGTCGCTGCTAATCGGCGGTGAGGGCCGTCTCGTCGAGCCGCT
>NZ_DATNJW010000071.1:0-10506 GCF_035603715.1 Mycobacterium sp.
CGTACCATGCCCGGGCTGGCGGCCACCCGCTGTAGCCGCGCCCACCACCGCCGGAAATCGGCGTCGCCCCGCCGGCTCGGAGCCCATGCACCCAGTCCGACGCCCTCACCCCAGCCCTTCGAACTCACCTCGACCAACTCCGACAGCTGCTCCTCGGTGACGCCGAGCGGGTAGTCGGGCGCTCGGAGCAGGCGGGAGAACGTGCCGTATAGGACGAGCGCATTCACGCGGTCGGGATGGCTGGCCGCCATCAGCATCGCCATCGTGCCACCCTCCGAAACGCCCACGAGGTCGGCGCGTTCACATCCGGCCGCGTCCATGACGGCGGCCAGGTCATCGACCGACTCTTCCAACGTCGGCGCGTGCATCACCGGATCCGACAGGCCAGTGCCACGCTTGTCAAAGGTGACGACGCGACGGAAGGACGCGAGCCGCGAGTAGAAGTGGACGACCGACGGCTCCTCCCACATGATGTCGAGGTGTGAGATGAACCCGGGCGCGACGACGAGATCGGGCCCCTCTCCGGTCACCGAGAACGCGATGTTCAAGCCGCCGCTCTTGGCATAGTGAATGTCCGGCATCCCGCCCGCGACGTTCATGGGCGAACCTTACGCCGCCTGGGCCCCTGTATTGCGATCCTCACGCCGACGGCGGCCCGAAACACGCTTTATTGGTACCGTCGCACGCGAAACGATCCGGGTGGCAAATGTGAAAGAGCGGGTAATCATCGCGGTAGTGGGCTGCTGCTGTCTGGCCGCTTGTTCGTCGTCCTCACCATCGCAGCCGAAAGCCACCACAGCAAGCTCAACGACCCGGCAGCCAACGGTCACCGAGCCTCTCGCCCCTAACGCGACCCCGCATCCCAACGCCACTGCCGCCCCCCATGCGATCACCCCGTGCGTCGGCTTGTCGATCTGCCCTCCGCCACCTCCGGACGCCGAGGGCAACCCGGGCTGCTATTACCGCGATGGTTGGGCTGCCGACCCGTCAGGCTCGGGAATTAATGTCTACTACTTCCGTGAATCGTCCAATGCCGTTAACGCCGAGCAGGTGACCGCCGACGTTCGCTTGAAGGACGGCGCTACGGCCTCCCAGATCGTCGCAATCGATGCGGGCCAAATGATGGATCAGATTCAATTCCCCGGCATCGACAGATCAGCAGTGCAGGAGGTCTTGCTGACGACCGGCGCTGGGCGTTGCTTCGTCATTGGTCCAGACAGTTAGCCTCCCGGATTGATCCATGGATGCATCCCGTCAAGAGCGACGAACCTGATCGGGCGAGTCGGCACGCCGCCAAAGCGGGATGACGGGCCGACTCTATTCCGAGGAGCGTCACCCCTCGTTGGACAAGCAGTTCTACTACCCGGCCGCGACCTTTTTCCTGCCGTAGACCCGCTCCATTATCGCCGTGTCTGTGTGCACCTGCACCCGTACCGTCTTGCCGTCGCGGAGGGTGAATACGTCGGCGTCTTGCCCTCTTTCGCTGCCAACCGCCACCTCGGTTAACGCGACGACGGTGTCGCCGTCAGCGATGAGACGGTTCAGCTTCACCGTCACCGACTTCTCGGCCAATCGGCTGAGGTACCCGCCGAGTTCGGCTTTACCGTGATAGGTACCGCTGATCGCGCTATCGCCCGGTTGGACCCACTCGATGTTGTCGTCGAACAGGCTCATCACCGCGTCGACGTCACCGGCGGAGAAGGCTTCGTAGCCTTTCTTGACGAGCTCGATGTTGTTTTGTTCTTGGTCCGACATGTTCAATTCCCTTCGTGCATAGAATGTTTCGACGTTCGTCACGCAAGCGGTAGGTTCCTCCGACCGGCTAACACCTCTCCATCTCCCTCGCCATCAGGGCCTGCTCGAGGGAGACGTAGTGTCGCGGATAGTGCCTGTGTTCCGTCCCGCGCTCATAGGCCGTCGCTACACCCGGCCGGTTGAGACAAGTCGGGATCCCGGTGGCCGTCGTGATGTGCCGCTGGCTGCTTGGAAGAATTTCGGTCATGAGGGGATCTCCTTGTCGCGCATAGGCGCTGCCCGGCCGCGCGATTGCGGCTTTTGCTCAGCAAAGACGGTCCCAGCCGCTGCGTCGGGGCTGAGTTTTGTCGCGGTTGAACGTGCCTGTAAGGAAACGCCCTGAATCTGGCCCGCCGCCTCATCCGAATGGATGAAAGGCGATAAATTTCCCAACAACCAAAGGTGAAGCCTCGGTAGCTACACAGGAAGAAGGGCCTTCGATGGGGCCTGCGGACCAGCGGGAGAGCCGGCAGTGATCGGGATCGATGACTTCTCGCGCATAGTCTCGGCCATCTACGCCTCGGCGCTCAGTCCGGACAACTGGATCGTGGCCATGGCGGATGTTCGTCGCACGCTCGACGCGCAGAGCGCCGCGTTGTTGCTGGCCGATGGATCGGGCCGCTCTATCAAGAGCGCCAGCCTCCCGCAGGAGGCGCGAGAGGCCTACCTCGAGTACTACCGCCAGATCGACTACGTGCTCGATGCCGTCGATAACGGCCCAGTCGGTTTGATCCAACGCGGGCAGCCGCTGGTTGCATTGAAGGCGCGATCAGAGTTCGACGCCGGCTTCATGCGTCCATACCAAATGGACGACGGACTATTCGTACGGCTTACCGACGGTCCGATGCCGACATGCTTTCTTGTCGCGGCTCCGAAGCGCGCGGAACCGTTCGACACGGCTGAGCGCGTGAAGTTGATGAGCGCCCTGGTCCCCCACCTACAGCAGGCGCTTCGCACCCAAAGTCATCTGGAGAACTTCGCTCAAAACGCGAGTGACATCGCCCGAGCCGTCGACAGTGTTCGACACGGCATCGCCGTCGTCGGCCCCGGTTCGGTTGTTATACATATGAATTCCGCCGCCGAGCGAATTCTCAAATCCGGCGACGGACTGTGTATCCGTTCGGGCAGCGTTGAAGCGAGCAGTGCGTCTGCCAACGCTGAGTTGCGCCGCAGCGTCGTCGGTGCCCTCCTTGAACACGAAGCCAGTCCGCGCGGTGGCAACTCGTTTCTGTGCAGACGACCATCCGGGAAGCGTCCGTACGTGATCCACGTGCTGCCATTCAATCCGACCACCGAGAACGTGTCAGTGGCCCGAGCGCTGGTCGTACTCGTGGACCCGGAGCAGCAGATTGAGCCGCCGACGCAACTTCTAGGGCGCGCATATGGCTTGACGGATGCCGAGGCCGACGTCGCGCTGCGGGTATTGCGGGGTGACGGTCTCAAACCGATCTGTGAGGAGCTATCGCTTTCAATGGCCACAGTTAAGACTCACCTGCAACATGTCTTCGAAAAAACCGACACACATCGCCAAGCAGAGCTGGTGCGCCTTCTGTTGACCATCATCCCGTAAAGGCATGAGCCAAACGGGTTCGCTCGGCCGACCAGGCTACGGTCGGGGCCCTGGATGGAGTGATTGTGCGATGCCTCGCCTAGTGGACGAAGACATCGTCAAAGGTCACGGTGCGTAAGTTGCGAGCGCGGATGAGATCGCGGAGTTGCCCGTAGACATGGGTGACCGGCAGGTGGTTGAGGTGTCCGATCACAATCGCCTGCGGGGTGAAGGCCCGCTCGGCCATCTGGACGATGTAGTCCTCGGTGATCACGGTGGAATCCGACAGCGAGCCCGACCACATTGTGATCGCGGTGTAGCCAAGATCGGCGGCCACCGAATCAACGGCCGAGTTGTGCTTTCCGTAGGGGGGCCGAAAGTACGGTCGCGCGTCCACGCCGAAGGTGTTTTTCAAAAATGCGTCGTTGCGGGCGATCTCGTGCGCCACTCGACTTGCTGGCACCTTCGTCAGGTTCGGGTGCGACCAGGTGTGGTTGCCCAACTGAATCTGGCCGCACTCGACCAAAGGCCGCAGCAATGCCAGATTGTCGGTCCACGAGCGGTAGGTGCCGTTGACGAAATAGGTCAGCCGGACGCCGGTGTCTTTGGCGAATTCCGTGTAGAGGCGCACGACGTCGGTGTCGACGCCGTCATCAACGGTTAGCGCCAACAGGTTGCCATTCCCGGGTAGCTTGTTGAGCACGCCGCCACCTGGCAGCGCCACCCGCACGCTGGGCGCTGGCGGAGGCAATAGCGCGTCAGCAACGGCCTCGCCATGCCCTGCGGACGGCGAGGCGGCGGCAGCGGCGGCGGCCGTCGGGGGTTGCGTTGGTCCACCGAGGACGCCGCGCGGCGCGCCCATACCGGCAACACCGCCAAGGACTGTGGCGGACAGCGCCCCGAGAAACCGGCGCCGGTTCAGCTCAGACACAACGCGACGCCGTGTGAGGAAAGGGATTGGTTGGCACTAGGCGCGGCCCGAGGCCCGCTTCACGACGGCGTCGTTCTTCTCGCCAACCCGTCAGAAGGATGGGCGCCACGTCACAAGATCTCCGACCGTTCTGAGACACAAGCGTAGATCATGCCATCAGACAACCGCGCAACCCTGAACGTCCGTGCGCGCCGTTCGCAGATGTAATCGAAACGATCCGTCCTAATCCGAAAATTGCGGGCGCACGCTTCATCGGTCAGGATCATCGCCGGTATGCGAGGGAATTGTGTTCACCGTCGATGAGATCGCCGGGGAGTACGGTAGGACCGAGCTGACCAAGCTGGTGAACGACGTCGAGCAGGTGATCGGCGTCCGGCTCCCAGGGGTGCTCGGAGGCGAGATCCCGATGACTCTAGGTACACCATTGCCCGCCAGCATGCGAGCCATCGAGCCGTCTCGCGTAATGAAGGTGCCCACAAAGGTATTCCACGCTCGCCGCCATGGCCCCCCGGGTCTCCGCAACGGTCGGTGCCGCCGCGTTGCAGCGCCTGGAGATGCTAAGAAACGCCACCGCGCAGCCGCTCGAACCCGTGATGTTCATAATCGGCCCGCGCGTCGACGCGGCGTCCACGGCTGCGACAGCTTCCTTCGCAGTGTTGTAGCCGCTATCTGGCATGACCTGCGCGCCCACCACGGACAACGCGACATGGTGTTTGATTCCCGCGTCCTGTTCAGCAGCGAGAAGATTCGTGGTCGTGTCGTGAAGAAGTGCATCACAGGCTCATCGTCGAACAATGGTGACCGGCGACGTCGACCAGAACATCCGCACCGGCGACGGCGTTGGCGAGACGTCACCGGTGAGTGAATCGACACCGGATCGGCGTGAGGCGGCGATCACGTGGTGTCCCTGCACGCTGAGCTTGGTCGCTGGTTTCGTGCCTTCTACCGTTGGGCATCCACGGTGGTTAGCTTGTTTCCCGCCGACATTGCTTGGGCATACTGCGATTTCGAACCCTACGGTTCATAACGAACAGGTTCACCGGGGAGTTCCAAGTCGAAGCGTTTGCACAATTCGGGGACACTGTCGACATCCATCTCCAGTTCGTACCGCGCACAGAGTTCATCTAGGGCCTCTGTCGATATCTTGTCCGCACCGCCGAGGCCAGAAAGCTCGTCGAAGAACTGCTCAAATCCTGCGGGGGAAATAATCTCAAGGATGCGGGCGGGCTCATCGCCCGCGTTCCAAAATGTATGCCATTGGCCTCGTGGCTTGATAATGAAGTCACCAGGTCCGCCGTAGAGCACCTCATCGCCAAGCAAAGCGCCTACGCGTCCCTCGATGATCCAGCTGTACTCATCTTCGTTGTGGTGGCGATGAAGCGGTGCGGCTAACGCTCGGGGTGACATCGGATGCTCGAGGGCGGCGAAGCGCCCGTCCGCCTGAAACTTATCGATGACGTGGCGGACACCGACCGTCCCAAGAAACACAGACTTGCCTTCGGTGCGGCCGACAGACTTAGCTGGCGGGCCGCCTGGCCTCAAGTTGTCGTTTGTCACTGCAAACTCTCCTTCTCAGGATTCAACGCGTCGACCGCGGCCGGGTTCTTGTTGTATGCGTATGACACGGATGCTCCTTCGCTGAGTGCGAGGTCGATTGTCCAGCGCGCCACAATGTTCCGGCCGGTTCCTACCAGCGCAGGACCCCCCGTCGGGTTAGTTGCGCCCGGCCATGAAGCCGCCATCGACGTTGAGAATCGCGCCGGTGACCCAGCTGGCCTGGTCGGAGAGCAGATAGGTGACGGCGTTGGCGATGTCGACGGTTGCCGTGATTGATCAACGTGGCGAGGCCAATCGGCTTCGCGGGGCTCTCAGCGCGCGACGCCGTGTCTCGTCGAGCGCGTCTGCCAGGGTCCAAATTGAAAGGCCCAGGCTTGAAATGTCCTTCATCAGGAACTCACCCGTCGACGACAACACCGGAAACCCGCCCGCGGATGCCTCGCCCACACCGGGTGTTGTGCACATGAAACTGACGGTCCCTGCGAAGAAGATGACGGCAAGTAGGCCGCCCGCGATGGATGCCTTGGGGAACCACGGTTTGGCCGCCACCAACGCTGCGGTGATTAGCTCGATAATTCCAAGCACCCTGCCAAATGTGTCGATGGACATGATGCGGTAGACCCAGCTCATCAAGGGACTGTTAGTGACAAATAGCGAGATGCGATGCACCTCATCGTATGTGAACTTCATGGCACCGAACCAAACCAAAATAATGACGAGACCGTAGCGAGCGATAAGTCCGGCGAGGCGCATCAATTTCGAGTTCCCCTTATCATTGGCGGCAGCAAGTAGGTCCTCAATTGGTCTCATCCGGCCGCGTCGACCAACAGTGTCGCGTCGCCGCGCTGCCCGGCATGCGCGCGTTGAACATCGGCGACCGCGGCGTGATCCGCCAGCTTGGCGGCGACGCCCCAGGCTTCGCCCTGTCGGCTCGCCAGCTCGGCGACGGTGTCGCCAACACGGTTTTCGGAGCGTCCGATGATCACCGCATCGGCGCGGTGCTCGACGACATCGACCGCAATCTGCCGTCCCATGCCGGCACTGCCGCCAACCACGATGAACTTCTTGGCCTCAAAATGCATTCGCAGTTTCCCCGCTAGTTCTCCTTGACGACTTCGGCTAAGCCGCTGCCCTTTTGGATGCAGTTGACAAATCACTGTTCACCGACGTCGGGTGAGTCGTCATCACCCCGCGAGCTAATTCACCCGGGTGAGTGCGAAGCCCATCAGGGGTGGGCCGCCGTCAGCGTTCCGCTACAGCCAGCGCGGTATCAGCCCGAGTTGTCGCCTATCCGGCGGGCGCGGCGTCACCCGTATGGTCATCGCGGGCGGGCCCTTAGGGGCAGCACCGCCGATGCCGCGTACGGCCATACTCGCCAAAAGCATCTCGTTGACCAGGTTTTCCGGGCTCGCTGCCAGGACCGCCGGGGTGACACCGGGGAGGGTGCTCGGCCATGTCACCGCGACCTGTCTGATCGGCGGGATGGCAGCGGCCCAGCTCGACGGCACCGACAACGTGCCGATTGAGGAGGCCCGGCCTAAACGCGCTGACAATACAGTTGCCGCACGGCCGCAGCCCCCCAGGTCTGCCGAACCCAATGACGCTGATGCGCCTGTTTCTGAGCCTCCCGCAACCGCCCCCAAACGTGCCAGTACGGCATCCATCTTGCTGGCACCTTCTGGGTCGTAGTGCGCCGCATATCCCAAGCCCGCGTACGACCCGGCCATGCCCGTTGACGTGATCGCCGTCGACGCCGACGCGACGGTCAGGTTCACCGGGCTCAGCAAGCTCAGCAATTGCAAGAACGAGCCCGCGCCCGCTGACGTGGCGCTGGAGTGGGCGACTGCAGCAACCTGGCCGGCGACCCCGGCTGGGTTTGTGGTGGGCGGGGGCGAGGTGAACGGCGGTAACGCCGAAGCGGCGGCCGACGCGCTCGCATACTCATACATTGCCCCGGCGTCTTGGGCCCACATTTCGCCGTAGTCGGCTTCGGTGGTCGCAATCGCCGGGGTGTTTTGGCCGAGGATGTTTGTCGCGATCAGCGCCATCAGCTGCGCGCGGTTGGCTGCGACCATCGGCGGGGGCACCGTAATGGCAAACGCGGCCTCGTAGGCGGCTGCGGCGGCCCTGGCCTGGGTGGCGGTTTGTTCGCACAGCGCAGCAGTCTTCGTCAGCCACGAGAGGTAGGGCGCGGTGGCGGCCGTCATCGCCACCGACGCGGGACCCAGCCATGCTGCGCCGGTCAGGTCCCAGATCACCGGCTGATAGGAGGCCGCCGTCGAATGCAGGTCTTCGGCCAGCCCGTCCCAGGTTGTCGCGGCCGCGAGCATCGACCCACACCCGGGACCGGAATATATGCGGCCGGAGTTGATTTCTGGTGGCAACGCCCCGAAATCCATCTTCGATAACCTCAAGGTCCCTTGGTTATCCGGTCGCTTCGCGGATGTAATGGCCGATCTGGCGCAGTGAGTGGGTGGCTTCGGGGATCATCGGCGCGGCGAGTTGGAACACGTGGATTTGGCCCGGCCATACCTGCACATCGACGGGCACACCGGCGGTGGCCAGTTGTTGGGCCGCCAGCTGCGCGTCGTGAAGCAGCACCTCGCAATCGGACACATGGATCAACATGGGTGGCAGGCCGGGTTGGATGTGGTCGAGCGGCTCGTAGAGCGCGTCGGAACGCCCGTTCGCGTCGCGGTGTGCTGCGGCGCGGGTGATCAAGCCATGCAAGGCGTCAAACGCTCTGGGTGAAAACATTGCATCCGAGCCGATGTTGGCGTGGGTCGTTTTGGGCTGTGTGGCCAGTTGCAGCAACGGCGACATGGCCACCAGCGCTGCGGGTTGCTCACCGCACTCGAGCAGGCGTTGAGCCAGCGCTAGCGCCAGATAGCCGCCGGCAGAATCGCCGGCCAGCACAATCTGGTCGGGCTGATAGCCCTTTCGGCGCAACCACCGGTAGCCGTCGTAGCAGTCGTCGATCGCCTCGCGGATCGAATGCTTGGGAATCTTGCGGTAGTTGGGCACCAGCACGGGGCTGTCAGCGAAACTGGACAGCATGCTCACCAGTCGGCCGTGCGAGTACGAACCGCAGGTGAGGAACGCCCCGCCGTGCAGATACAGCACGACCCGGCGGGTGCCGTCGGCCGGTAGCACACCGGCGGCGCGGACAAGCTGCGCGGTGCAGTGCGCCAGCCCGACGCCGGCGCGCACCGTGCCTGCTCCCGGTGTGATGGCGCGGGCGGCGCACTCGACGACGCCCCATGGCCACGGCGCCGTGGGCAGATAGCTGCCCACGCTCAACGTGGGCCGGATCATCAGCCGCGCGCCCAGCCAGGCGATGCGCCCGGCCATGCTCGGACCGTCCTGGACGACGTTAACGACGGCGCCCGTGCGAACCAGGTGCCGTCGAGCTTTTCGTGTCCTGGGTGAACTTAGACCCGGGCGCGGTGAACTCGACGCGGTGGCGGGTGCGCTCATGTCAACACTTCCACGCCGGGGTCATCGGGCGCCCCACGCCCCCAACCGATTTCACGTGACGCCCAGGCGGGGCTCGCCGTCGATCGGCGCACCCGATCGGGCTGCGCACTTATCAGAACTCGCGCCGAGACCGGCCGCGGGCTCATCGTGCCTGGCTCGGCGTTGAGTGCCAGCGCGCATTTCCCGCATACGCGCGCTCGCTGCCGGTCAACGAATCTGGGTGAGGCACTTGGTTTTTGGCCTGCGCCTCCGCAGAACGGGCACCGTTGGTCGGCGGCGACCTGTTGGTCACGGCGCTCCCAGACGGCCGCTCGTCCCCGCGCAACCGCCTTGCGGCGGCGTTTCTCCGCGTAGGCGATCAGCCCGGCCGCGACCGCGGATCCCGCACAAATGGCGGCGGTGACGCCGAAATCGATTAGCTGACCATCGATCAACATGAGGACCGCGTAATCACCGGAAACCACAGCCGCAAACAGCGAGGCATTGCGTAGGCGGCTCATGATGCCAGCCCAGCCCGGATCAGGCGCACCGTGAAGACGCTCTGCAGGTATACAGTGCGACGCCCGCAGGTGGTGCACACCGGGTGGGTGCCGCATCGAGACGCCATCTCGCGCGTGCGGCCTACGTAGGTCGCCATGGCCCGTCGCAACCTAGCCAAGCAGGCTTGACAGAGCGTCTCGACGAGGTCGCCGTCCGGGCTTAGCCCCATGTGGTCGCATCCGTCGATGGCATGTATTTCGGCGACCGCCACCGCCGGCGCACCGCATGTAATGCCGGTCGACACCCGCTGGGCACTGCAGATGGGCTGCAGCGCCTGAAGTTGATCCTCGAGCGCCGGTACGGTGTCCATCGCGCTATCTCCTTTCCGATGCGCCCAACGCCGGGCAAAGGCAGCGGCGGCCTGCATCCGATGCGGCAGCCACGGTGTTCGCGCGGCGCCTGAGCCGTATTCAGCAGGCGATCGTTGAAATTGGTGAGGCTTCATCTGGTTTTCTCCAATTTGTGGCGATGGTGTTCCGCGGTGATCAACACAGCCAGGTCGTCCACCGTCATCGCGACCCGTTGCTCGCTCATGCGGCCCCGAACGCAGATCTGAAAAACGTGGCCGGCTCCACGTACCGTCCAGTCGCCAGCTGTTAAGTCAGCATTCATTGACGTGGGGTGAGTGGTCATCACCCGGCGAACTGATTCACCCGGG
>NZ_DATNJW010000072.1:0-7841 GCF_035603715.1 Mycobacterium sp.
CGCGAATTCGACACGGCTGCGCCGTATTACGAGAGCACGCTGGAAGAAGGACAACGTTGAGTCGGCGTTGAGGAGTTGCCTCTCCACGGTCAACGACTCCCACTCTGGCGGCATCGGCAACCAGGTGTCGGCCGTTGTCGAGAAACCGAACGGGGGAGTGTCGCCGCGCCAGGGAATCGGGATGCGGCATCCGTCGCGGCCGCGGACGGTGTGGCCCGAGCGTTCCCACGTCGGATCCCGCAGCGCCTCATCGGGCAACTCGACATTTGCCAGGCCCAATTCCTGCCCGTTGTAGAGGAACACCGCGCCGGGCAGGGCGAGTGCCACCAGTGCCATCGCCCGCGCCCGATCTAACCCAACCGCGCCGCCCCCGTAACGGCTGGGTGCCCGTACGACGTCGTGATTTTCCAACGTCCATGTGGGAGTGGCATTTTCGATCGCGGCGGCGGCCAGGGTGTTCTCGATCGAATGGCGGATCTCGGTGACGTCGAATTCGGCTCGAACCATGCGGAAATTTAATCCCAGGTGCAACTCGTCGGCGCGCAAGTACTCGGCCCAGCTGGCATTGTCGAAAACCCAGACCTCGCCGATGGTCACCGCCTCGGGATAGTCGTCCATCACCCGGCGGATATTGCGGTGAATCGCATGCACATTGGGATGGTTGAACCGCGGGTCGCCGTCGCTGAGCATCCGCGGCCGCATCTCGACATCGGAGTCCGGAAGACCTGGCGGTTTGGCCATTCCGTGTGCGACGTCGATGCGGAAGCCGTCTACACCGCGTTCCAGCCAGAACCGAAGCGTCTTCTCGAGATCGTCAAAGACCTCTGGGTTGTCCCAGTTGAGGTCCGGCTGCTCGACGTCGAAGAGATGGAGGTACCACTGGCCCGGACTACCGTCTGGGACGTCGACACGGGTCCAGGACGGTCCGCCGAATACTGATTGCCAGTTGTTCGGCGGCTCCGCGCCCCCGGGCCCGCGACCGTCCCGGAAGATGTAGCGGTCGCGGGCCGCGCTGCCCGGTGCGGCGGCCAGCGCCTCCTGGAACCAGGGATGCTCGGAGCTGGTGTGGTTGGGCACCAAATCCATCGTGATCTTGATGCCGCGCTCATGCGCAGCCGCGATCAGTTCTTCGAAAGCCCCTAGGTCGCCGAACAGCGGGTCGATGTCGCGCGGATCAGACACGTCATAGCCGTGATCGGCCATCGGCGACACCATGATCGGGCTGAACCAGATCGAATCGATGCCCAGTCGTTCCAGATAGTCCAACTGTGCCGCCACGCCATTGATGTCACCGACGCCGTCGCCGTCGCTGTCGGCGAATGACCGCGGATACACCTGGTAGAACACCGCGTCCGTCCACCACGGGCGCTGTGCGTGTGAGGTCATCAGAACTCCGAGTTGACGAGGGAATGCGCGGCCATTTCCAGGTAGTCGAGCAACGCCTTGCGATGCACGTCGTCGAGAGTCGCCGAGTCGACGGATGCGACCGCGGTATGCATGCAGCGCAGCCAGGCGTCGCGCTCGAACGGGCCGATCTGGAACGGCGCGTGCCGCATCCGCAGCCGGGGATGGCCACGCTGATCGGAGTATGTCCGCGGGCCGCCCCAGTACTGCTCGAGGAACATCCGGAGCCGGACCTCGGCGCCGGCGAGGTCGTCTTCGGGGTACAGCCGCCGCAGAATTTCGTCCTCGGCGACCAGCTCGTAGAAACGCGACACGATCGCATGGAACGTATCCGCGCCGCCGACAGCGTCGTAAAAGGTTTCTTGTGGTTGTTGCATCGCCTCCATTGTGGGCCATCCCCAGAGCGGGCCGCTGGGCGACATATGAACCTTGGCTGCGCACGTGGCTACCGGCTGTTCACCGGATTGACCAGCGGGCACCCGGCAATTTGGCGTGCGCTGGCTGACGAATCGTGGTGGACTGTCTGGCGGAGGACGTATGGCGCAGCGCAAACGCCGCCACCACAGTTCGGGTGCCGCGGCAGGCCTCACCGGGCCCGCGACCGGTTCAACCCTGCGTAGCGTCCAAACCGTCGACACGCATACGCCCGTCGCCCACGACGGTGGATCGATCTGGAATCGCCGGCGGGTGTTGCTGCTGAATTCCACCTACGAGCCGTTGACCGCGTTGCCTGTCCGGCGGGCGATCATCATGCTGATCTGCGGCAAGGCCGATGTCGTGCACGACGACCCGACTGGTCCGGTCGTCCACTCGACGTCCAGGTCGATCGCTGTGCCCTCGGTGATTCGGTTGAAGACGTTCGTCCGGGTGCCCTATCGGGCCCGGGTCCCGATGACGCGCGCGGCACTGATGCACCGCGACCGCTTCTGCTGCGCGTACTGCGGGGCCAAGGCCGACACCGTGGACCATGTGGTGCCACGCAGTCGCGGCGGCGATCACTCGTGGGAGAACTGCGTCGCGTGCTGTTCGACCTGCAATCACCGCAAGGGTGACAAGCTGCTGGCCGAGCTGGGGTGGTCGCTGCGTTGGGCGCCGACATCGCCCAAAGGTCAGCACTGGCGGTTGCTGTCGACCGTCAAAGAGCTCGACCCGGCATGGGCCCGATACCTCGGTGAAGGCGCGGCCTAACGTGTGTAGCCCTCGGTTCGCCGGTGGGATACGGTTTGCGTCGTGAGCACGATGGAAATCCACTCGCTGTTTCTGGGCGTCCCGTTGTTGCTGGTAATCCTGCTCGTGGCGTTGATCTGGTCACGCAAGGGTCCGCACCCGGAGACCTACAACATGTCGGAGTCGTGGACGCATCCGCCGATCCTGTGGGCCGCGACCGACGAGGTCGTCGGCAATAGCCACGGCGGTCACGGTGCCTCCGAGTTCAGCGTGGGAGGTGGCGCAAGTGGCAAGTGGTGAGGTCGCAACCCTCAAGCACGCCGAGCTGCCCCACGGCTCGGTGATCACGACCAGTGGACGGATCTCGGGCGTCACCGAACCCGGTGAAGTCTCGGTGCACTACCCGTTCCCGATCAACGATCTGGTCGCCCTCGACGACGCGCTGACCTACGGGTCGCGGGCCGCCGGTGCCCGGTTCGCCGTCTACATCGGCGACCTGGGCAGCGACACCGGGGCGCGGGCGCGCGACATCCTCGCCAAGGTGCCGACCCCCAACGACGCCGTGTTGATCGCGGTCTCACCGGATCAGCACGCGATCGAGGTCGTCTACGGCTCGGGTGTCCGTGGCCGCGGTGCCGAGTCGGCAGCGCCGCTCGGTGTCGCCGCCGCGGCGGCGTCCTTCAACTACGGCCACCTGATCGGCGGTCTGATCAGCGCCGTCAAAGTGACCAGCGCCGGCATCTCACCGGCCTAGGGCTACCGCCCGGTCAGGTCGCCGCTCCGTCGTCGAACTGGCGCGCGCGCAGCGACCGCTCGATTCCCGCACGGCCCTCGAGCACCAGGCGACGCAGTGCCGCGGGCAGCTCCGGATCGGCGAGAAACGCGTCGGCGGCGGCGATGCCGTCGTCGCTGATGTCCCACGAGGGGTACAGGCCGACCACGACCGTCTGCGCCACCTCACTGGACCGGCGCTCCCATATGCCGCTGATCGCGGCGAAGTAACGCGCGCCGAACGGCTTGAGCAGCTCGGCCTGACCGGGTTTGACGAAACCGGCGATGATCGATCGCGCGGTGATGTTGGCCAGTGCATCGTCTTCGGTGACCGTCGTCCACGCCGACTCCTTGACTGCCGCCTGCGGTCGCGCCGCCGACGCCTGCGCGCCGAAGCGCTTACCTGCCGCGGTCGGGTCACGCTGGACCTCGGCATCGATGAACGGCGTTGCCGGGCCGTCGGCGTCGATCTCGCCGGCGGCGGCCAGCGCCGTCACGATCCGCCAACGCAGATCGGTGTCGATCGACAGCCCGGCCAGACCCAACTCGGCGGGGTCGTGATCGAGGAGATCGGCAAGCACCACCACATGCCGTGTCGACAACACCGATGTGCACAGCGCGTTGACGAACGCCAGCTGATGATCCGATCCCGCCGCCGCGGCGCGGGCCAGCTCGAGGAGCCGGTCGGCGAAAGCCGGCCAGCCTTCCGACTGGGCCCACTCCGGGTTGGCGTAAGAACCCAGCGCGGTCTGGGCCTGCAGCAACAGCCGTTGCGCAACCCCGACTTCGGTCTCGGCCTGAATGCCGCCAGCGACCAGCGACACGAAATCGCGGGCCCGCAGCTCGGCGTCGCGGGTCATCTCCCAGGCGGCCGACCACACCAATGTCCGGGGCAGTGGTTCGGCGATGTCGGCGATGCGATCCAGCGCCGTCTGCAACGACTCGGGATCCAGCCGCAACGAGCAATAGGTCAGGTCATCGTCGTTGACCAGTACCAGTTTGCCGTGCGAAACGCCAACCAGCGCAGGCACTTCGGTGCTTGCGCCACTGATGTCGAGTTCTTCGCGATGCACCCGCACCAGCTTGCCGCTGCCGTCGTCGTCATAGACGCCGACAGCTAGGCGATGGACCCGCGTCTCGCCCGCGCCGGGCGCGGCGCCACTTTGCGTGACCGCGAACCGGGTGAAGCTGCCGTCGGCGTCGACGTCGAAGTCCGCGCGAAGAGTGTTGAGCCCGGTCGTCTTCAGCCATTGCCGGCCCCAGTCGGACAGGTCACGGCCCGACGCCTTCTCCAGCGCGGTGAGAAGGTCGTCGAACGTGGCGTTGTCGAACGCGTGGGCGCGAAAGTAGTCGCGCAACCCGGACAGGAAGTGTTCCAGGCCCACGTAGGCCACCAGTTGCTTGAGCACACTGGCGCCCTTGGCGTAGGTGATGCCGTCGAAGTTCACCTCGACGGCGGCCAGGTCGGGAATGTCAGCGGCAACCGGATGCGTCGAGGGCAACTGGTCTTGCCGGTAGGCCCAGGACTTCTCGGAATTGGCGAAGGTGGTCCACGCCTCGGTGAATTCGGTGGCTTCGCTCTGGCATAGCACGGAGGCGAAGGTGGCGAAAGATTCGTTGAGCCACAAGTCATCCCACCACCGCATGGTGACCAGGTCGCCGAACCACATGTGCGCCATCTCGTGCAGTACCGTCTCGGCGCGCCGTTCATAGGATGCCCGGGTGACCTTGCTGCGAAAGACGTAGTCCTCCAGGAATGTCACCGCGCCGGCGTTCTCCATCGCCCCCGCGTTGAACTCGGGCACGAACAACTGGTCATACTTGCCGAACGCGTACGGCACGCCAAAGTTCTTGTGGTAGAAGCCAAAACCCTGCTTGGTCTGAGTGAACAGCCGCTCGGCGTCCATGAATTCCGCCAGCGTGGCGCGGCAGAAGATACCCAACGCGATCTCGCCGTTCTCGTCGCGGTAGACGTCATCCCAGCGCGCATACGGGCCCGCGATCAGTGCCACCAGATAGGTGCTCATCCGCGGAGTGGTCGCGAAGGTGTGCACACCGCCGTCGGCGCTCACCGTGGCGCCGTTGGACACCACCTGCCAGTGCTGCGGCGAGGTCACTTTCACGTCGACCGTGGCTTTGAGGTCGGGCTGGTCGAAGCACGCGAACATCCGCTTTGCGTCGGCGGTTTCGAACTGCGAGTACAAATACACCTCGCCGTCGACCGGGTCGACGAATCTGTGCAGCCCTTCGCCGGTGTTCGAGTAGCGGCAGTCGGCGTCGACCACGACCACGTTGTGTTCGGCCAGGCCGCTCAGCGCGATACCGGTCGACTCGTCATAGCCGGACACGTCGAGTTCGCGGCCGTTGAGGGTCGCGCTGCGGACGGTGTCGGCGGCGATGTCGATGACGGTATCGGCGCCGGCCAAGGCGTCGAACGTCACGGTCGTGACGGAGCGGAAGGTGCGCTCGCCTGCTTTACCGTCGCCATCGGTGAGGTCCAAGTCGATTCGGTAGTTGTCGACGGTGACCTGCGCGGCGCGCTCGATTGCCTGGTCGCGGGTGAGGTTGGGGAGTGCCACATGTCCAACTTAGGCGGCGGCGACTCGCGGCGGGAATTGGACTGCCGCGACTAGGGTTGTGCTGAACGGCTTGCCGAGGAGTTGACGAGAGGATTTCGCATGTCCGAGAAGTCAGTTGCCGATTTCTGGTTCGACCCGCTGTGCCCGTGGGCGTGGATCACGTCCCGCTGGATCCTGGAAGTGGAAAAGGTCCGCGACATCGAGGTGAATTTTCAGGTGATGAGCCTGGCGGTGCTCAACGAGAACCGCGAGAACCTTCCCGCGGAGTACAAGGAGCGGCTGTCCAAGGCGTTCGGCCCGGTCCGGGTGGCGATTGCCGCCGAGCAGGCCCACGGCTCCGAGATCCTGGCGCCGCTGTACAAGGCGATGGGCACCCGTATTCACAACGAGGGCAACAAGGACCTCGACGACGTCATCAAGCAGTCGCTGAAAGAGCTGGATCTGCCCGCTGAGCTGGCCGACGCAGCTACCAGCGAGGCCTACGACGAGGCGCTGCGCAAGAGCCACCACGCCGGGATGGACGCGGTCGGCGACGACGTCGGCACGCCCACCATTCACATCAACGGGACGGCGTTCTTCGGCCCGGTGCTGTCGAAGATTCCGCGCGGCGAAGAGGCCGGCAAGTTGTGGGACGCGTCGGTGACGTTCGCGGCTTACCCGCACTTCTGGGAGCTGAAGCGGAGCCGCACGGAGGCTCCCGAGTTCGACTAAATCCGGTCGGCGGTGCGAGGATCTCGGTCATGCGCGTCTACCTCGGCTCTGACCACGCCGGCTACGAACTCAAGCAGGCGATCATTGCCCACCTGAAAGAGACCGGCCACGAGCCGATCGACTGCGGTGCCTTCACGTATGACGCCGAGGACGACTACCCGGCGTTCTGTATCGCGGCCGCCTCGAAGACGGTGGCCGACCCGGACAGCCTGGGCATCGTGATCGGGGGATCGGGCAACGGTGAGCAGATCGCGGCCAACAAGGTTCCGGGTGCGCGCTGTGCGTTGGCGTGGAGCGTGGAGACCGCGTCGCTGGCTCGCCAGCACAACAACGCTCAGTTGATCGGCATCGGCGGGCGGATGCACACCGTGCCCGAGGCGCTGACGTTCGTGGACGCGTTCCTGACTACGCCGTGGTCGAAAGCCGAACGCCACCAACGGCGTATCGACATCCTCGACGAGTACGAGCGCACCCACCAGGCACCGCCGGTGCCCGGCGCCCAGGTTTAGGGGCTCCGTTGCCCGAAGGGCATACCCTGCATCGACTGGCCCGGCTTCATCAGCGGCGCTACGCGGGTGCTCCGGTACGGGTGTCCAGTCCGCAAGGCAGGTTCGCGGCGGCATCGGTCGACGGGCAGGAACTGCGACAGGCCACCGCCTGGGGAAAGCATCTGTTTCATCACTATGCCGGCGGGACCACGGTGCACGTGCACCTCGGGCTGTACGGCAAGTTCACCGAGTGGCCACGATCGGCCGACGAAGCGATGCCCGACCCGGTCGGGGCGGTGCGGATGCGAATGATCGGCGCCGAGTACGGCACTGACCTCCGGGGGCCGACGGTGTGCGAAATCATCGACGAAGCGCAGGTCGCCGATGTGGTCGCCCGGCTCGGCCCCGATCCGCTGCGTCGCGACGCCGATCCGGCGTGGCCGTGGGCTCGGATTAGCAAGTCGCGCAGGCCAATCGGCGCGTTGTTGATGGACCAGACGATCATCGCCGGCGTTGGCAACGTCTACCGCGCCGAGCTGCTGTTCCGTCATGGCATCGACCCTTATCGGTCCGGTCGGGCGATCGGTGATGCGGAGTTCTCCGCGGCCTGGACCGATCTCGTGGAGCTGATGAAAGTCGGCCTGCGTCGCGGCAAGATCATCACGGTGCGGCCTGAGCATGACCACGGCGCACCGTCATACGGCCCGGGTCGGCCACGCAC